>JBDRGH010000409.1:0-2436 GCA_043818015.1 Pseudomonadota bacterium | reverse complement strand
CTAAAATAGAATATGGGCATTGGATGGGAACCGCTGTTTTTTGGCTGACGCATATCCAAATTAGCCTGACAAATGCCGCAGGCAGTAACAATAGCATCAGCCCCTGCCTCGGAGGCAGCGTTCACAATCTTACCGGACAATTTCTCGACTATTTCAGGGACGGCTATTGACAGTGACCCCCCGCAACAGTCTACTTTGTAAGACCAGTCGATTACTTTCGCACCCAGAGCTTCCATTATTTTGTCCATTATCATCGGGTTCTCCGGGTCATCGAACTCCGTAATCTCCGGAGGGCGAACAAGGTAACATCCGTAGTAAGCAACAACCTTAAGGTCTTTGAGGGGCTTCTGAACCTTTTCCTGAATAGCATCAATCCCGACATCGTGGTATAAAACCTCTAGGATATGTTTTGACTTCTGGGATAGATCCAATTTCATACCGATGTCTTCTTCTATCTTGGTTTTAAGAGCGACGTCTTTTTTGAGTTCATATTCAGCAGTCTTGTGACGAAGAGAGCAGGCGGGGCAGCTAGCCAGTATACCTAGTGTCATTTTTTCAGCTAACGCTAGATTTCGACTGGGTAGTGCCAGTGCCAGTTCACGGTTAATACTGTGACCAGAACTAGCTCCGCAGCAAGTCCAGTCGGGAATCTCTTCTAAATCAATCCCCAAGTATTGTGAGGTTTCTCTAACCGATTCGTCATATTCAATGGACGTTGATGTTGCGGTACACCCGGGATAATAGGCAAATCTCATTTAGTTAACCTCTATCTAAGCTTCATTTGCTGGAGAGGACCTTCTTGAAGATCCCTGCAACCTCTTTTTGGGCATACTTTTTCCCTGAGGGAAGCTTGATCTTATCTTTGCGTAACATTTGAAGAGCCAGGCAGACCAATTCGCGCATTTTTTTCAACGAAAGGAAGTCACCTGTTTTGAGTTCGTAGTTAATCATGAGGCTCGCTTCATCTACCCTTCCCCTTTTTCTGATTTGCTCTACGAATGCCTGGTGAAACTTGGATATTTTGCTAACGGGCCCTTTAATGCCCCCCTTGAGAGATTCGCTCCGCAACACATCCATCAGGCCGACAATATCGATTTCGTTAGGACAGCGGGTAGCGCAGGTCTCACAAGAAGCACAGAGCCAAATGGTTGTGCTTTTCAGTACCATCTCTTTTAGTCCCAGCCGAACCATATGAATGATTTGATTGGGGTAATAGTCCATGGCATAAGCCACCGGACAACCATCACTGCACATAGAACACTGGTAACAGCGATTCAGGTTTTTCACTTCCCCTGTTATCTTCCGTGAGAATGTATTGTCACGCAGAGGAATCTTCTTGATCGTCGGAGACCGCGACACTTCCAGCTTTCCCTTTCTTTTTCTTTGCTTGCGTTTTCTTCTCTTTTAGTTCTAGCAGTTTTTCTTTCTGTTCGTCGGTTAACTCAATATGACCCAATTTAGCCATGTCATCGGTATAACTATTAACTATTGTAGCGAATTGGGCTCCTTCAGCAGCGGATGCAAATTCTAGTCGTAATCTTTCTGGATCGATCCCTATCTTTTCCAGGTTCTTTTGAATAACTGGGACTGTCTTTATTGTCTGGTTAACTCCTGAAATATAATGACAATCTGCCGGGTGACACCCGACCACTAAGACAGCATCCATTCCTTTCAAGAAGGCATCGTATATAAATTTGGGATGTATTCGGCCAGAGCACATGACTCTTATAGATCTAGTATTGGAAGCGTACTGGATTCGAGAAACTCCCGCCAGGTCGGCAGCAGCATATCCACACCAATTACAGAGGAAGGATAAAATCCTGGGTTTGGATTTTTCTATCGGTACCGAATAGGCGGCTTCAATTTGGGAGAAGATCTGTTGGTCAGTAAAATGGTTGAGAGAGATGGCATTAGTGGGACATACCGAATTGCAGACACCACATCCTTTACAGGCAGCGGGGATAACCTTCGCTATCTTCCCTTCTTCTGTATCCTCAAGCTCGATGGCATTGTAGGGACAGGCCTTCGTACACAGGCCGCATCCTATGCAGTCATCCTCATTGACCTCACAAATAGCCCCACTGGCTACGATCGAATCCTGTGAGAGAATGGTAGCTGCACGTAAAGCTGCCCCGTTAGCCTGATTAATTGTTTCTGGAATGTACTTCGGATAATGAGCCATACCACAAAGGAAAATACCATCGGTGGCGAAATCGAGGGGTCTTAATTTCATATGTGCTTCCATGAAAAAGCCTTCCCCAGTAAGAGGAACTCTCAACAATTGAGATATTTCCTGATTTCCTTCTGAAATGATGGGCGTGCTTAACACCAGTAAATCTGGGTTAATCTCTCCCTCCATGGCTAAAGTCGAATCATAAAAAGTTAACGAAAGGTCTTCTCCTTTAAGGTCAACCTCCGGTTTTCTCTCCGGTTCAT
>JBDRGH010000408.1:0-5483 GCA_043818015.1 Pseudomonadota bacterium | reverse complement strand
CCTTTGAAATCTCCTCTATAACGATGCAAAGGGTAGTATTATTGGCATTTACTCCTCCATACTCTTCCGGCAAGACCAGGTTCAGAAGTCCATTCTCGCCAAAGACCTTTGCAATGTCCCATGGAAATTCATCGGTCTCGTCTATCTCGGAAGCCCTGGGAGCCACCTTCTCTTTCGCCAACTTTCGAACCGTTTCCTGCATCATCTTCTGCTCTTCTGTAAAATGGTACATCCCTCTACCTCCTCACCTGCATCTGATTTCAACGGAGCAGTTCCCTCGAGATTACAATCCGCTGAATCTGGTTTGTCCCCTCAACTATCTGGGTCAGTTTGGCAAGCCTCATATACCGCTCAACCGGATAATCTTTCATATAGCCATAACCACCAAAGATCTGGACCGCATCAGTGGTCACCCTCATGGCTACATCGGTCGCAAATCTCTTTGCCATGGCCGCATACATGGTATACGGAAGGTTGACGTCCATCCGGTATCCGGCCTGATAGACCAGCAACCTCGCCGCCTCGGTTTCTGTCGCCATATCGGAAAGCATGAACTGTATGCCCTGAAAGGAGGCGATAGGTTGGCCAAACTGAACCCGCTCCCTTGCGTAGGCAACCGCCGCATCTAACGCCGCTTGGGCCAGGCCAACCGCAACCGCGCCTATGTTAACCCTGCCACCATCCAGCGCAGTCATTGCGATCTTGAAACCGTCACCTTCTTGACTTAACAGGTTTTCTCGTGGAACTCTACACTCCTCAAATACCAACTCCCTTGTGGGACACGCCCCAGACCCCATCTTCTTTTCGATCTTACCGAATGAAAAACCTGGCATCCCTTTCTCCACGATTATCGTACTTACCCCCCCTGCTCTCTTTTCCCTATCCGTCCTCACCATAACGGCGTAGGTCTCCGCCTCTCCTCCACTCGTTATGAATATCTTTGTCCCCTCTACAACATAATCGTCTCCGTCCAGAACTGCTGATGTCCTGATAGACGCAGCGTCCGATCCAGCATTCGGTTCCGTTAGGACAAACGCACCTAACTTTTTACCTTCGGCCAGGGGAGTGACAATCTGTTTCCTCTGTTCTTCACTTCCGTATTTGTGGATCAGATTGGCGACCATATTATGAACAGCAACGTACATCGCCGTCGTCATACATCCTTTCGCCAGTTCTTCAATTATCAGGGCACTCGTAAGACGACCCAGGTCTAATCCTCCACATTCGGCAGGACATAACATGCCGGTAAATCCCATGGGACCCATCTTGTCAAATGTCTCTCTCGAGAACTCCTCATTTTCATCCCACATTGCAGCGTACGGAAACAACTCTTTCTTTGCAAAATCTCTTGCCGATCTCCTCAAGGCCTCTTGTTCTTCTGTAAAGTGAAATCTCATCTCTTCAACTCACCTAACTATTTAGTTTGTCCTGAAAAATTCCCTTTTCCGCTCCGAAGCACAGGTTTTTTGACCCATCTATGACTGACTTCAGGCATTTTCAGATGTTTGACCCGCCACAGGCGGGGAGTTTCTGAAAATGCTTATCTTCCGCTTCGTCAAGATGGGTACCCCAAAAATCCTGTTCGTGTTCGCTCCAAAGAAAATTTTTCATTTTTCAGGATGGACTCACCTAACTATTTACGAGACAATCCCATCCCCTACTCAAACTACTTTTAGGCCCATCCCTCTGGCGATAACTGTCCTTTGCATCTGGGAAGACCCGGCGCTAACCGTTATGATCCTCGAATCCCTGAAATGACGCTGCATATCGTATTCCAGGGAGTATCCATATCCGCCCATTATCTGCATGCCCTGATTTGAAAGTTTAGCGTATGTCTCCGACCCAAAAAGCTTTGCCATGCTCACCTCTTTCATGCACGGCATACCCTGATCGAGCATCCAGGCAGCTCTGTACGTAAGTAATCGAGCGGCGTCGACCTCAGTCTGCATATCCGCCAGCATGTGGCCCATCGCCTGGAAGGTACCAATAGGCCTGCCAAACTGTATCCTCTGCTTTGAATGCTCTAAAGCGAGATTAACAACAGTCTGGGAACTTCCGACAAATGTTGAACACCCGTACAGTCTTTCCAGCTCAAGACCTGAAAGGAGGATCTTCCATCCACTGTTTAACTGGCCCACCATGTTTCCCTTGGGGACCCGGACATCTTCAAAAAAGATCTCATTGGTATGGAGCATCTTCCTGCCCAGCATCTTTATCCTTCTTATCTCAACTCCGGGGGCATCATTGGGAACAAGAATCAAACTTATCCCTTGATGCTTGGGAACATCTTTGTCTGTTCTAACATAGACACTCATAATGGTATTCTTCGCATCGGAAGCCGTCTGGAAGGTCTTTTGCCCATTTATAACCCAGCTATCTCCATCCAGGACAGCCGATGTGGCGAGGGAAGCCGCATCAGAACCAGCATTGGGCTCCGTAATCGATATGGAGAGCCGAATCTTGTTTTCGATCATCCTGGGTATATAGAACTTCTTTTGCTCATCATTCCCATGTTCAAGGATGTTCAATCCACAGAATATACTGATACCGAATCCTGCAGCGATTTCGTAGGAAAATCGTGACATCTCCTCCCCGACAATCACTAAATCCACGGCACCCAATCCGCTCCCACCATATTCTTCGGGAATAGGTAAACCAAACCAACCCAGTTTTGCCATCTTGCCATAAATCTCGGATGGATATTCTTCCTTTTCATCCAGCTCACGCACGTATTCTGGCGGACACTCCTTTTCCATAAAATCCCTGACGCTTTCTCTCAGAATCCTCTGTTCTTCATTAAATCCGAACTCCATTTCAATCTCCTTTCCAACGTATAGAAAGTTTTTTTAGCGGAACCGCAAGCGTTAGTTCAGCCCCAACAGATTCCTGGCAGCTACCAACCTCTGAATCTGATTAGTACCGTCAAATATCTGAACAGCCCTGGCATCCCTCATCATCCTCTTAACAGGATAATCCTTCATACCTATTCATCTATCACAGGCCCTTAAAAACGGGTTTTCTTTTGTTCAAGAATGCGTCCATGCCTTCCTGTGCGTCTTTTGACTGAAACAGGCTGCTGAGCGCCTCCACCGCATAATCAAATTCTTCTCCATGGAGGTGCCTGTTGACGGCCAATTTAATCAGCTCTACGGCCAGAGGGGCCTTAGACAGGATCTTATTGGCCATTTCCATGGAGGCATCCATAAGATTTTCGTGAGGCACAACCTTGTTTATTAGCCCTATCTGTAATCCCTCTTCAGCAGATATCTGGTCACACGTCATGCCCAACTCCTTTGATTTTGCTCTGCCTACTATTTGATGTAAGCGCAGAATCGCGAAGGCTGGAACCAAACCAATAGCAGCCTCTGGTACGCCAAAGCGTGCCTTATCCGAGGCAACAATTATATCGCAGGAAATGGCAAGCTCGAACCCCCCACCCAGAGCAAGACCATTCACGGCAGCGATCACTGGTTTTGGATACTTTTCGAGCATCCCCAAGAAGGGCATAACGTCCCTCATAAATTTGCGAATGCTCGGTATATCGAATTTAAACCCGCTGATGTCTGCTCCAGCACAGAAAGCTCTTCCAGTTCCTGTGAGGATAAGAGCTCTCACCTCTCTGTCATTCAGCGCCTCCTCAAACGCTGCCCTGAGGTCTGCTCGAAGTTGATCACTCAGGGCGTTCAACCGCTCCGGATAATTCATGGTTAAGACAGCAACGCCGTCTCTTTTCTCATATAAAACCACCTTCAAATTCATAAGCACTCCTCCTTTTGCAACTTTAAAATCACGATTTACTAAGTTCGTCCTGAAAAATTCCCTTTTCCGCTCCGAAGCACAGGTTTTTTGACCCAGAAATCCTACTCATGTTCGCTCCAAAGGGAATTTTTCATTTTTCAGGGTGAACTACTAAGCGAGCAATCTCATTCTTTGCAAACGGGGGCGGTCATCCTTGGGAATATCTTGTGTTCTTCGCTCAATTGAAAACCATCCCCACATCCAAAGCCCTCACATACCCTTGAATATCGGTTCCCTCTTTTCGAGAAAGGACGTGGAGCCTTCCTTGTGGTCCTCGGTATCTGAGCAAAATCCCTGGGTGTAGATTTCATACTCTAACGCCGTCTCAAGATCGAACTTTTCGTACGCATCGTAGATGGAACGTTTGGCGATACTTACGGCGAGAGGCGCTCTAGTGGCTATCTTCATAGCCATCTCTTTGGTAACACTCTCCAGTTTCTCTGGAGGAACTACCTTATTGATCATCCCGATACGGAGCGCCTCGTTAGGATCTATAATGTCACCGGTGAAGACAAGTTCACATGCCTTCTTTGTACCTACCAGTCTGGAAAGCAGGTAGGTTCCGCCGTAATCCTGGACGAGGCCCACTTTGACAAACGCCTGACCGAACCTTGCCTTTTCCGAAGCAATAACGATATCACACGCGAGGGCCAGGTTACACCCCGCTCCCACAGCAGCACCATTCACCATGGCTATGACCGGTATAGACATTTTTCTGATCCTGAGCGGGTTCCTCTGCAGCTTCCTGAACCCTTCTCTCCTCTCAGCTACCTTCATCCCTATTCTACTCTTCTGGGCGGCCACGTCACCTCCAGCACAAAACGCTTTCCCCGCACCCGTAATTATCAAAACCCTTATCTCACTGTCCGCTGCAACTTCGTCGAGTTTCTCAGCAAACAACCACTGGGCCGGCCAGTCCAATGCATTCAGCCTATCGGGACGATTCAAGATTATAGTGCCAATATTCCCTTCCTTTTTTAATAAAATACTCTCTTCAGCCATTTCATCCTCCTTACATGAGAGCCTCTATTGCAATACTATATAGTATTCGTTCGGCCCTCAGCCATGTGTTTCCCTCGTATGGGACGACTACTGAAAACTGAATCATTATTCATTATATACAAGAACCAACTCCGTAATGCAAGGAAAATAACTCTCGTTGATGGTAAAGGGGTATATGCTGAACTTCCCTAATCTCGTATTTCGCCACTTCTAGGGTCTCAGAAAATCCACTATTTCTGGGAGAATCTCTCCACTTTTACCCGGGTAAGAGTGGCCGTTGCTGGTTGACTCGGCCATGCGGCTGAAAGGGTTGGGCGTGGGATTAATATCGATTATCGCTGCCCCGTTTCTTGCAACCACTGTCCCAATCTGCATAGGAAGGTTTGTGGCTCCGGAAGTACCGACTACCAATAACAGGTGGGTAGCTACAGCCCTTTGAAGGGAACTCTCAAATCGAAAGAACTTCTCATCATAGCATTCATCAAACCAAAGCACATGGGGCCGGGTCAAAGAACCACAACGAGGACAGACCAGAAGCATCCTGTCCTCTTCACGCAGTCTCTCATCTTTCGCTTTTGGCGGGTTCTCGGAAGGCGTGGGGTAGATGCTCGCAGTACATTCCTTGGAGCATCGCATGAAGTTGATATTGCCGTGGATTTGATACGTCCTTTCAACCGTATTAC
>JBDRGH010000407.1:0-2330 GCA_043818015.1 Pseudomonadota bacterium | reverse complement strand
AAACAAACACTTGACCCCTTGAATCCCGGAATCATCGACCCCTTTTTATGAATTAAATGGGAGAAAGACTGAAAATTAGTGCTGAAGTAAAAGGGGAGAGACCTTTTCAGAGGCCGGAGAGAAGTAAGAAGGGTATGCTGGCAAAAAAGAAAGAACGTCTCGATAAGTTATTGGTTGAGCGAGGCATTGCCCAGAGCCGTGAAAGGGCGAGGGCCCTCGTTATGGAAGGGAAGGTCCTGGTAAATGATACCATGGTTGACAAAGCAGGAACTAAGGTATACGTTGACTCTTCGCTGAAGTTAAGAGAGGAGACGCCCCCGTACGTGAGTCGTGGGGGTGTAAAGCTGGCCTATGCCCTCGATGAATTCAAATTGCGGGTACAGGGAAAGGTAGTCCTCGACGTTGGAGCTTCCACTGGCGGGTTCACTGATTGTCTACTACAGAGGGGGGCAAAAAAAGTCTATGCAGTTGATGTGGGCTACGGGCAGCTTGCATGGAAACTACAGCAGGACCCCAGAGTAATTAGTCTCGAACGCACGAATATCCGTCACCTCGATCCGAGAGAGATTCATGAGAAAGTCGATTTGGCAGTCGTTGATACCTCGTTCATATCCCTCACCAAGGTCTTGCCGAGAGTGATCGAGCTGATAAGAGAAAAAGGGGAGATAGTAGCCCTGATAAAACCCCAATTTGAGGTAGAAAAGGGGGAAGTAGGTAAAGGGGGAATAGTCAAGGATCCGATAAAGCATCACCGGGTAATTGAAAAGATAAAAAGGCTCGCTTTACTCAGTAACCTGGAAGTCGTAGGACTTGTCGAATCACCCATATCCGGGGCAGATGGAAATAAAGAGTTTTTGATGTACTTAACTAGTCCGTCCTGAAAAATTCCCTTTTCCGGTTTGCAGTACAGGTTTTTTGATCCGCCTCTGGCGGATCCCCGAAAAATCCTACTCACCTGTCTGCGTGCCTGCCTGTGCCAGCACGGCAGACAGGCAACGCACAGGCAGATCTTCGCTCCAAAGGAAATTTTTCATTCTTCAGGGCGAACTAATTAAAGGTCCCGGAGATGCTTCCCACAATCTCACTGAGAGGATAAAGGATTGCGAGTAAAGCTGGCTAAGACTGCCGGGTTCTGCATGGGTGTTCGCAGGGCCATGGATATTGTATTGGACGCCATAAACGGGAAAGAGAACGTTTACACATACGGTCCCTTAGTTCATAACCCTCAGGCCGTTGAGATGCTTCAGAGCAAAGGTGCACGAGTCCTTGATGGACTGAATGAAACGCTATCCGGGACGGTAGTTATAAGGGCACATGGGATCAGTCCGGAGGAACGAAGACAAATCAAAGATAAAGGTCTAAAGATCCTTGATGCGACGTGTCCCAGGGTCATGAAGGTCCAATCGATAATACAAAGACAGGCCAAAGAGGGATACCATATTGTAATTGTGGGAGATAGGGAACACCCGGAGGTAGTTGGGCTCTTAGGATTTGCTCAAAATAGGGGGGTGGTGGTAAATAGTGTGGAAGAGGTCGAGCAACTACCAGCGGAGATTGAAAGGGTCTGCGTTGTGGCTCAGACTACTCAGAATGCCTCGAAAGTGACACAAATCTCTGAGAAGATCCAGGAGAGATTTCCTGAGGTAAGGGTGTTCAATACCATCTGTGACTCCACCTCCAAAAGGCAGAAAGAGATAATTGATCTGGCAAAGAAGGTAGATGGGATAGTTGTAATCGGGGGGCGGAATAGTGGCAACACCCAAAGGTTGGTAAACGTTTCAGAATCAACTGGCGTCCAAACCTTTCAAGTGGAAACGGCAGATGAGCTTGACATGGAAAAACTCGCTGATTTTGATACCATCGGGGTGACGGCAGGGGCTTCAACTCCAAGTTGGATGATAAATAGGATAGTTGACAGGATAGAGAGGTTCCGAAAGAGACGGGGCTCTGTCTTTTTATGGTTCTGGTCAGATCTGTTGGGCTTTCTTGTAGAGAGTAATATATACGTTGCCTTTGGTGCAGGTTGTCTGAGTTATGTCAGTTGCTTACTGCAGGGAATTGCCCCGAGGCTCTCCTTTATCTTGATTGCCAGTTCTTATGTGTTCTCTATGCATATCCTCTATTACTTTACCGATAAGGAGGCTGCCAGGTTTAATGATCCTAGCAGAGCAGAGTTATACGAAAGGCATGAGGGCGTCTTTATTGCCTTTATCATACTCTCAGCGTCGGCATCTCTTTTCCTATCGTTTGAAATGGGAAGGGGGCCTTTTGTTTTTCTCGCAGTCATCTCGCTTCTGGGCTTACTATATGGCATTAAGATAATCCCCAGA
>JBDRGH010000406.1:0-2254 GCA_043818015.1 Pseudomonadota bacterium | reverse complement strand
GACTAAACAAGATAATCGAATCCGGACGGATAACGGTTATAACCCGTAATAGTGCCCACTCTTACTATACTTATAGGGAGAAGCCGATGGGCTTCGAATACGACCTGGCGAGTGCCTTTGCCAATTATCTGGGGGTCGAATTAGACGTAATAACACCGGGTTGGGACGAGATGGTCCCCCTCCTTAACGAACAGAAAGGCGATTTCATAGCTGCCAGCCTGGCCATTACTCCGCCAAGAAAAAAGGCCATGGATTTTTGTAAACAATATATGGAAATTCAACAGATGGTTATCCTCCATAAAGACAACCAAACGGTCGGCAATCTTGAGGATCTGAAAGGAAAGACCATACATGTCCGCAGGGGGAGTGCGTATGAGATCCGCTTGAATGAATTGAAGAAAGAAGGGCTCGATATAACCATTCAGGCTCACGACGAAATTCCCGCAGAAGAACTGATAAGACGGGTGGCACGGCGGAAGATCGAGGTAACCGTAGCCCACTCCCATATTGCCCTCTTGAATCGCCGTTACTACCCCGATATCAGGGTCGCTTTTCCGATCGAGAAAGCACAATACCTTGCCTGGGGGGTGAAGAAAGGGGAAAAGGCGCTCCTTAGAAAGATAAACAATTTCTTTCACCTGATAATGGTCAACGGAACTTTCCGTAACATCTACGACGGATACTTTGCCAATGTGGAGCCCTTCGATTACTTTGATGTCAAAAAATATCATCAAAGACTCGATACGAGACTGCCTCTGTACGAAGCCCTCATAAAGAAGGCGGCCGACAAACATGGTTTGGACTGGAGGTTGGTCGCCGCCGTTATGTATCAGGAATCTCATTTCGATCCCCTCGCTACGAGCTTTACCGGCGTAAGAGGGATTATGCAACTTACCGAGGTAACAGCCGACGAGGTAGGGGTTACCGATCGTCTCAACCCGAAAGAGAGCATTTTGGGTGGAGTTGAATACCTGAGAAAGCTCTATGACAGATATGATGGGATAGAGGAAAGGGACCGGATACTCATTGCGCTCGCCGCTTACAACGTGGGACATGGCCATGTCGTGGACGCCCAGGAGATTGCCAGAGAGCAGGGTCTTGATCCGAACAAATGGTCATCTCTGCAGCAGACGCTCCCGTTGCTGCGATACCCAAAGTATTACCGGAAGAGCAAATATGGCTACTGCCGTGGAACCGAACCTGTCCGCTACGTAATCAGAATTTTAACCTACTACGACATACTTAAAAGGGAGGCTATCAGACCCTCAGCATTCTTAGGTTACGAGTTCCAATACACGGGTTGATGTAAATAGCCAAAGTCACCCGATCAGCGCGGTCATATCATCCCTCATTTCTCTTGCACCGAAATCCATTCCGGAGTAGTATATCTCTCGCTCGAATCCCTGACTCCCTGGCCCAGACACTGGCGCTTGCGCCAGGGCGGGCCTTGACCCCTCCTGGTTCATAAACATTTAGCCGGTGAAAAGGATTCAAGGGGTCGGGTATATCATTTGGTAGACGCTTTTGAAAAAAAGGCCACAGGGTCTCGTGAGATGCACAGAACGGCATAAAGAACGGGAATAGTACGATCGTCACGAAGGTGAGGCAGCAATGACACCACAAGAAGAAAAGCTTATTCGAGAATGGAACGATGAGATCTCCCGCGATATTCAGATAAGTCTCCTTATCACGGACGACAAGAGGACCAAGGAATTCCGCGAATTCTGCGAGAGTTTGGAGCGGCTCGCCCCGAAGTCTCGCATCATCAAAGAGAAAGGACAACCAAAAGAGCCTCCAGCGATACAGATAGGCAGTACCCTTCGTTATCATGCTGTCCCCCTTGGTGCAGAGCTAAAGCCTTTTCTGCAAACACTCTCCCTTTCTCCGGATAAACTCGCCGCTATACCAGCGTCTTTGCACGAACATCTCAAAAAACTCAAGCTGCCAGCAACATTGAAATTATTCATTGCGCAGCAATGCCCGGTCTGTCCCACCGTGGTGCCCCAGATCACAGGTCTTGCCAAGGCAAATGAGCTTATAAGCGTGACTGTTATAGACTGCACCCTTTTTCCTGAAATGGCGCAATCAGACAGGGTTCAATCCGTACCCACGGTCGTGCTTGGGGAACATTTTCGGTGGACAGGACTAGTGCAGCTTGAGGAACTCGTCGAGGTTATTATTAACCGTGACCCTGCGGCCCTCCCTGTTTCGTCCCTTGAGCGGATGTTAGAGGAAGGAAGTGCCCTGCAGGTTG
>JBDRGH010000405.1:0-2960 GCA_043818015.1 Pseudomonadota bacterium | reverse complement strand
TGGATGGGCATAGCACTGATGGTACCGTCAAAATAGCGACTGAGAAGGGTGCTAAGGTTGTGACCCAGGAAGGAAGGGGCAAAGGTCAAGCTATTCAACAAGCGTTTGATCTGATTGAGGAGGACATCATCGTGATGATCGACGGCGATGGGACCTATCTCCCAGAAGAGGTGGATAGATTAATAGAGCCGATCGAGAAGGGAAATGCCGATCATGTTATTGGAAACAGATTTGCAGAGCATAAGGGTGGGGCCTTTACAAAATTGAATCTATTCGGCAACCAAATTTTGAACAAATCATTTGGTCTTGCGTACGGTGCTTGGGTCACCGATATTTTGTCCGGATATAGGGCGTTCACCAAGAAAGCAGTCCAAGAATTAGAGCTGAACAAGACAGGATTTGAGATAGAGGCCGAGATCACCATAGAGAGCGTTAAAAAAGATTTGAGAATTGTGGAAGTGCCAATATCATATCTATCTAGACATGAAAGAGCTGCAACAAAACTTCATCCTCTTAAGGATGGCATTAGAATCGGAATCACCATATATAAGCTTACTAAAACGTACAATCCATTGTTATATTTTGGCCTGCTTGGGGCAGTTTCCATGGTATTGGGCATTTGTGTAGGAGTCTACGTAATACTAGAGTGGTTCCAAGGAATAACTCGTATTCCAATGACCATACTTGCCACTTTGCTGGTCGTGTTGGGTGTTCAAATGTTAATCTTCGGTCTTCTAAGTGATCTCCTCTCGTTATTCCACAAAGAATTGATGAGGGAGTTCAGAAGAAAGTAGGTCGTAAAATCCCCTCTTCTGCACTATATCTTCCTCTCTTTACACAAAAATAATCAAGAATTATATTAGAATAATTTTCATTCCGCAAGGCAAGCAAGTATGTATATTACACATCATAACAATAATTAGTTGGGTGAAAAAAATTGAAACTAGTTCCAGATACAAGTGTCATCATAGATGGGAGGATCACTGCTAAAATAGAAGAAGGCGAGTTTGAGGGAGCTGAAATTCTCATTCCAGAGGCGGTTGTTACAGAACTTGAGGCACAGGCTAACAAAGGCAGAGATATAGGATTCAGTGGCTTGGAGGAACTCAAGAAATTAAACGAGATGGCAAAAGAAGGTAAGATCACATTAGAATACACCGGTGAAATTCCCACGCTTGAGCAGATCAGGCTTGCATCTAGGGGAGCTATCGACGCTATAATCCGGGCTGTAGCGGTCCAGCACAAAGCCATTTTCATAACGAGTGATATCGTACAGTCAGAGGTAGCTCGAGCAAAAGGACTGGAGGTTATCTACCTGTATCCAGAGAAGGAAGAGTTGGGCCCTCTTTCTATCCTGAATTTCTTCACCGATGACACGATGTTCGTACTTTTAAAGGCTAGGGTTCGCCCAATGGCAAAGAGAGGAACGGTTGGAAAGATGCGATTGGTTAAGATACGAGATCAACCTTGTACAGAAAAGGAGCTGCGTGACATATCGCATGAGATCCTAGAAAGAGCCAAGAGAGATCCTGATGGCTTTATCGAGTTTGAGAAGAGGGGGGCCACTATCGTCCAGCTTGGATCTATGAGGATAGCGATAGCCAGTCCTCCTTTCTCGGATGGCATGGAAATAACGGCGGTACGCCCTATTGCGAGCGTCACGCTAGATGACTATCGATTTTCTAATGAATTAAAAGCAAGGTTGGTTGAGAGGCAAAGAGGAATAGTTGTTGCTGGACCGCCTGGTGCGGGGAAGTCTACTTTTGCCGCCTGTTTGGCAGAGTTTCTGCAAAAGAGCGGATATGTGGTGAAGACCATGGAATCCCCTAGAGATCTTCAGGTACCAGATGAGATCACGCAGTACGCTCCTCTGGAAAACGACATGGCTGCTACGGCAGATATACTTCTCCTGGTCAGACCGGACTATACAATCTATGACGAGGTGCGCAAGACATCAGACTTTCGTGTATTTGGTGATATGCGACTGGCCGGTGTGGGAATGGTGGGGGTGGTTCATTCCAACAGGGCAATAGACGCCGTGCAGCGATTGATAGGAAGAGTTGAGCTTGGTATCATCCCACAGATAGTTGACACGGTTGTATTCATCGACAAGGGCGAAATAGCCAAGGTATATGACGTGACGTTCAAGGTGAAAGTGCCGAATGGAATGGTTGAGGAGGATTTGTCTCGCCCGGTTATAGAGGTGGTTGACTTTGAGTCAGGACGTACGGAATACGAGATATACTCCTACGGAGACCAAGTTGTGGTCATGCCTGTTGAGAATCCAAGCAAACCAGCTTGGTCTCTGGCAGAGAAGGAAATTCATAAAGTTATTAGCAAGTATGCACGTGGGAACATAGATGTGTTGATGATATCGGACGGAAAAGCTATCGTTTATCTTGATGGGCGGGATATTCCTAGGATCTTAGGCAAAGGTGGTAAGAATATAGATCGAATTGAAGGCATTCTTGGGATAAGCATAGATGTTTGCGAAAGGGAGGATTGAAATAGGGAAAACAAATCACCATAAATTTTTCAGAGGATTTGTAGCGAAGAATAAAACTATTGGTTGGGAAAGCCGATTATGTGTTCAAGAAAGAGGAGATAATCTCACACATCAAGTCAGTCAGGTCTGTCTTTTTTCACATCTTATCAGGATTCAAGCCTTTGAACACCCTCTATCTCAAAAGCTTCAAAAATGTCTGAGAAATCTCTACTCTTTCCTGTGATCATTTCTACATCATACTTCTAAATGAACTTTATATCGCAACTTTATAGCACCATAGACGACTCTTAAATTCGTTGTCACGTCAATAGATGGAATTCTTTCAAGAATATATTTTTGGTTTTATCAAAATATTATCGCGTTTTAATATTATTTCTCCAGCAAATATTTTCTAGGGCGTTCTTGTTTGCAGTCATCAGTAGGTTTCTCCAAATATCGGTACCCTAATCATAAA
>JBDRGH010000404.1:0-13677 GCA_043818015.1 Pseudomonadota bacterium | reverse complement strand
CATTGTTGACACAATCCTCAGGAGGGTTGATTTGCCTGCTCCGTCTGATCCAACAAGACCGAATATGGTTCCCCTGTTTACGGCGAATGATACCTGATGGACCGCCTCTATTTGACCGAAGTCCATCGAAACCTTATCCACCTGAACAAATGGTTTTTGTTCACTGTGGCCGGAGGAAACTACTTTTTCGTGTCCACATCCAGACATACCGGTTTCCATCCTACGTTGATTGAGATTTTTGTATGACCTGCCAAGAGTTTTGAAGAAGTTCCCTGAGAGCGAATTCATAGATTTTTTTGGGAACCCACCTTAGCAAGCGGAATGTAGAAAATTCACATGTTTGAGCCCCAAGGGCGAGTTTGTGAATTTTCAATGGAGCAAGCTTAGATGGGTCAAAAAATGTATGCTGAAGCGAAAAGGGGCACTTCTTCAAAGCTCTCTGATTATTTCGCTTAGGAGAGGCAGATAGAAGACTATGAGAAATCCGCTCATCGTAACCAAGCATCGGCTGGCATTCCTGACTTTAATTCAAGGTGGGGATTGGGGATGGAAACCTTGACGAGGTAAACGAGCTTAACCCTCTCCTTACGGGTCTGGATGATTTTCGGTGTGAACTCACCTTCGGGAGAGATGAAAGAAACATATCCGGTGTAGACCTTATCGGGAAAGGTATCTACTTTTATCTCTACTGTCTGACTTGGTTTGACTTTGCCGATTTCAGTCTCATCAACGAATATCTTCAAGTCCACCCTTGCAAGGTCGGAAAGTGTCAGAACCTCACGGCCCGGTGTAACCACTTCCCCTGGTTCCACATTACGGCTGGTAATGATTCCAGAGGAGGGTGCCTTCAATTGCGTATAGTGCATCTGGATTTCTGTTTGCTTGAGGGCTGCCCCAGCCGCTTCAACCTGAGACCGGGCAGCCTCAATATCCTTCTTCGTGGCTTCAATTTTCATCAGGTTGCTCCGGGCCTGTTTAACGATAGCCTCACCTTCGGAAAGCCTCGCCTTTGCCGTCTGGATGGCTTCCTTTCTCGCACCTTCCTTAGCCAAATCGTACGATTCTTTGCTGGCCTCATATTCCCGGGAAGCGATTTCGTGCTTGAGTTTTGCCGCATCCCAATCCTTTTCCGAAACAACGCCTTCTTGGTAAAGATTGTTATACTTTTCCTTGTTTTTCCTTGCGTCTTCCATGACGGCTTTTGCACTCAAAAATGCCTGGCGCGCCCGCTCTATATCCTGTGCCCTGTTACCCACAAGCAACTCGTTCAGTTGAGACTTCAGAGCCCTGACAGCAGCTTCGGATCTAGCAACTTCTGCCGGTAAGGTTTTCTTATAAACCGCTAACACGGTTTCAAGTTGCTCTTGACCTTTCGAAGATGTGTCGAGGTTTGCTTTTGCCTGTTCATACCGGGATTGGTGTTCTGACTGATCAAGTTCTGCGAGGAGCTGCCCCTTCACCACAGACTGACCTTCGTTGACGGCAACATGCAACACTCTGCCACCGACCTGGAAAGAGAGATGGGCCTGGGTTGCTTCGATGGTTCCAGAATAGTATAATTCAGAACGCTGTGTCCTTCGCTGACCAAAATAGACAAGTAGCCCCACACCTACGAAGAGCACAATAAAAATGAGAAGGATGACTCGTTTCTTCACGACAATTCCTATAAGGACATGCTCTACTTCGCTTCTTTTCCCATTGCCCTCTGTACCCTCTTGATACTCTCCAAATCCTTATCTGTCCTTGCTTTGCTTCCCAGTTTCTCGTCGACCTTGAAAGCTCTTTTATAGAAGTTCAATGCCCTATTTAAGTCTCCCCTATCTTCGTACGCACTACCTATGTTGTAAAGGTCGATGCCGATCTCCGGGAGGTACTCCATTTGCTTATCAATGTTTAATGCCATTTCGTAATATTCGATGGCTGATTCCAACTCACCCTTGGCCTGATGAACCCTCCCTATGTTACTCAGATTGTTGGCAATGCCCCTTAAATTTCTCTCCTCTTTGTTTACAGTAAGGGCCTTTTGATAGAATTCCAAAGCAGTATTGAGTTCACCTGACGACGTATATGTGCGGCCCAGATTATTAAGCCTGATAGCAACTCCCCCTCTATTGTTGGCACTCTCATCGAGCCGCAGGGCCTGTTCGAATTTCTCCCGGGCGCCGTTCACATCGCCCCTGGCAAGTAAAACGATACCAATATTATTCAGACCAGCAGCTTTCCCCAACGTGTCATTAATTTCCTCGTTTACTTTCAGTGCCTCTTCAAAATATTGCACGGCCTTATCCAATTCTTTCATAGAATACAATACGGTACCAATATTGTTTAAATCCCTAGCAATATCCTCTCTATTGTCGATACTTTCGTTAATCTTTAAAGACCGGTGAAAGTAGTCTAAGGCCTTTCCGAACTCAGCTTTTGAGTAATAGACAGAACCTTTTTGACTGAACTGGAAAGCCTTGGTCTTCCTTTCGGGTACAATCTTTGCGCCACCGCAACCAGCTAAAATAACCACCATAAATAAGATGGAGACTCTCGTAATCTTCATCGTTTCCCTTCAAGTCAATGGGGCTTGGCTAAAATCCATATGTGAACTATTTACTTAGTTTACCCTGAAAAATTCCCTTTTCCGCTCCGGAGCACAGGTTTTTTGACCCATCTATGACTCACTTCAGACATTTTCAGAAACTCGCCCTTCGCACTCAAATCCCGACGGTGTCGAGACTTATCTTCCACTTCGTCAAGGTGGGTACCCCAAAAATCCTGTTCATGTTCGCTCTAAAAGAAATTTTTCATTTTTCAGGATGAACTGAGTATGAATTATCTCAAGACGGGTTGGTTAAAACATCAGGGGTCAAGGATTCGAGTGAGATATAGTAGGACAGGCGTCTCGCCTGTCATAAAACCCAGTAAGACCGGCACAAAGAGTTCTAAACATTTTGCCTTAAAACCTTTGAGAATACTGTATTCTTTCGAGGGAGGTTCCAGATGCTAGCTTCGAAATTTCATGGAAAGTTCGTCTCTATATTTGTTGTGCTGCTGCTCTCCCTTTCTCCATTTCTTCTCTTTGCTGGCAATGGGAATGACTTAATAGAAGAGCTTGCGAATGGAGCAATCAACTGGAGTAAACGGGTTATAACAGCTACGGGAAGTGGTGCCCCTCCTCCTTCCGTGAATAACGCGGCCCAGGCCAGGTTAATGGCAAAACGTGCGGCGATCTTGGATGCTCGCCGTAATTTGTTGGAGACAGTCAAGGGAGTCAGGGTAGATGCAAAGACCACGGTGCAGAATTTTATGACCACGAGTGACGTAGTAGTAACGAGGATCAGTGGCATAGTTAAATTGTCACGGGTTATAAAAACCAGATATATGAGCGACGGTGCAGTAGAAGTTACCGTGGCAATGGATTTGACCGGGGATTTATTGAAGCTGATGTTGCAACAGGTTGCTCAGGCAAAAACAGGTCTTCCCCCTGCCATAATCCCAGGAAAGGAGATTCCCCCGGCCGTCACACCACCATCCACTGAAATTCCACAAACGAAGCCATCGACGGTTTCACCACCTCCCAAACCAGCGCTGGAAGCAAAGCTAGAGGAACCTAAAAAGGAGGAGGTCAAGGAAGAGCTGAAGGAAGAAGTTCCAGAAGATATAGACCTGAGTAAGCTCGACTATTCAGGATTAGTGGTCGATGCGAGAAAGCTTCAGCTACGTCCTGCTCTGATTCCACAGATTATGGATCAAAGAGGAGAGGTGGTGTACAGTGCGGCAAATTTGCTACAGCAAGACGCCGTAAAGATGGGTGTAGTTGGATATGCCAAGGATGTAGATGCAGCGAAAAAGAATCAGCGAGTTACCGAAAATCCCTTTGTCATCAAGGGGATCCAGACTGCAGGCGAGAAAAGGACAGACGTAGTGATCAACGACCGAGATGCGAATGTTGTTCGAGGGTCAGATAGATACACAAGCTATTTGAAAAATGGAAGAGTGCTCATAGTCTATGACTGACCGACTTTTCAAAAGGAGGTAGTTTTGATTGAGAAAGCTCATCTTAATTTTCGTTTCTTCTCTGTTATTCCCGGTTCTTGCTTCTCAGCATCCCACAAAAGCAGAAACAAAGGTACTTACGGGGAAACATGCGGTAATTTATGATATCGTAAACCCTTTGGGGGTGGAGTATCTCCCAAACTATTCCAATAACTCATATAAACAGGAGCTGTTGATGGAAGATGAATTCAGCAAGCGGATACTGGTAGAGATCGACCTGAGCCCGCTCCTCTCAAAGGCCAAATTTCCGATATCGTCAAAGGAAATCCCCCACAAGGTACAGAACTTTTTAACCCCTGAGCGAACTATTCAGATAGACGATGGGATGATTTCAGCAAAGGCTAGAGAGCTGGTTAAGGAAGCTAGATATGTACATGAAGCATTTGCAGCCATTGCTGACTGGATAATCGATAAGGTAACATACGATGCCGGTCCCCGTGTACGCCAGGATGCCAAGTCCGTTATGATAACGAGACGGGGGTCATGCGTGGGTCTCACGCACCTTTCCATTGCCATGTTACGGAGCGTAGGAATCCCGGCCCGGTATGCTCATGGCTACTTACCGCCCGGTTATGATTGGGGAATATCCAAGAAATACTGGGGGGTGAAGATTACCAGTGGTGGATTTCATGCCTGGGTTGAGGTATATTACCCGGATGTTGGCTGGACGTTTTCTGATCTAGAACACTCTAAGAATTTTGTTGACCCCTTTCATATCCTCAGGTACATTGACGGCGTTGATCATACACCTCCTTACTATAAAGGTGGAGAGTTGGACGTAGAAAATGCGACTACGTATACGATATTTCGAGAGAAAAATACTACATTGCCAGTCGATCAGCTTCCCTTTCCTGTAAAGGCAATCCTGGGCAGAGGAAGGGTAGCTCAACAGTTTGGCACTATCTATGGCTCTGTCGTGGATCGTGATGGGCATGCAATTTCGAAGGGGGAAGCTATCTTAGAGAACGGTTCGGGAGGGCGTGTCTTCCCCTTTGAACGGGGACGATACTCGATAGTTGGACTGAAAGGGGGAAACTACCGGGTTAGTTATAGGGCAGACGGGTATCGAACAGCTAACAGGACTATCAGGGTCATGGATAGACAACAGGCCAACGTCAATATAAACTTGGATAAGAAGGATATAGGTAGATAACGTATTCTAATTAGTCCATCCTGAAAAGTAAATCTCCCCGTGTCCTATGCGGGAGCACGGGGTATCCAGGGTTAATTTTTCAGGATCATCTCCAAATTAGTTGATCGATTAAGAGGATTCAAGGGGTCAAGGAGTCGAGTGGGAAGTCCTTTTCACCAACTAAATGGGAGAAAAACCATTTTTCAGGACGAGCTAATTAAGGATACCTACTGATTGAGGGGACCCATGAGGACGTTAATTACCGGCGGGGCAGGATTTCTCGGGTCGCACATGTGCGATCGATTGATCAGAGAGGGCCATTTCGTTATCTGTATGGATAACCTTATTACGGGCAACCTGGATAATATTGCCCATCTCTTCGGTAACGATAACT
Organism: Pseudomonadota bacterium; assembly: GCA_043818015.1. GTDB lineage: Bacteria > Desulfobacterota > UBA8473 > UBA8473 > UBA8473 > JBDRGH01. Next base: position 8,107 of record JBDRGH010000404.1, on the reverse strand, counting down.
TCAGGTTTATAAAACACGACGTAACGGAATATATCTATGTGGAAGGCGAGCTTTATGCCATTCTCCACTTCGCTTCTCCTGCCAGCCCCATAGATTATCTGAAGCTCCCGATCCAAACCCTGAAAGTAGGTTCTCTGGGAACCCACAAGGCCTTGGGACTGGCTAAAGCCAAAAAAGCGAGATTCTTGTTAGCCTCGACTTCAGAGTGTTACGGTGATCCCTTGGTTCATCCCCAATCCGAGGATTACTGGGGCAACGTTAACCCAATTGGCCCCCGCGGGGTCTACGATGAGGCCAAGAGATTCGCTGAGGCTATGACCATGGCCTATCATAGATATCACGGTATCGAAACTAGAATTGCCAGGATATTCAATACCTACGGTCCCAGAATGAGGTTAGACGACGGTAGGGCATTGCCCACGTTTTTATCCCAGGCATTACGGGAGGAAGAGATTACGGTATTCGGAGATGGGTCACAGACTCGAAGCTTCTGTTATGTCTCGGACTTGGTTGAAGGAATTTATAGACTCCTCTTGTCCAATGAATCCCTGCCGGTAAACCTGGGTAATCCCGATGAAATAACCATCTTGGACTTTGCAAAGAAGATCCGGAAGTTGACAGGTGGTAAGAGTAAGATTACGTTCAACCCCCTCCCGGAGGGTGATCCAAAGGTGAGACAACCGGAGATCACCAGGGCTAGGAAGTTGCTTGATTGGGAACCTAAAATATTCCTTGACGAAGGGCTCAAGATGACGCTGGAGTATTTTAATGAAAGGGTTTTGAAGGGTAGGGGATAACCCCATGGGCCCCGTGCCCAAATAGGGACACAACATCTATCCAATGTTAGACGACCTATTAGATATCCATCAAGGGTTCTACCCTTACGGCCTTCCTCCCTTCCTGGGCTTCCTGACAACGCTGGGTTTGGCCTTACTGGCCTTCATGAAAGGAAGGGGGACAAAGACTAATCTCCTCTTTGCCTTTCTTTGCACCATCGGGGTCTTTTTCAATATCGATAAGACCCTGCTCACTCTCGTAACAAGAGAGGAACTAGCCCTCACCGTTAGTAGATATGACCATATCTTCTTGGTCTACAACATGCCCCTCTATCTCCACTTCGTTTATTCCTTTTTATCTATTGAAAAGAGAAAATGGCCCATTCCAGCAGCCTATCTCTTCAGTTTTATACTCATGTTTTTCACCCAATCGGAGCTCTATCTCACTGAGACTTACCGATATTACTTTGGGTTCGTTGCCAGGGGCGGTCCGCTTTTTTACCTCTTTATCTCGATAAATTCTCTAACCCTTGCGTACTGCTTCTATCTCTTCCATAAGGGAATGAAAGAAGAGAAGATCCCCGTAAAACGCAATCAAATCAGGTACGTCTTTCTCGGGTTCGGAACATATGCCATGCTGGCACTCTTGAATGCTCTTCCAATGAGCGGAATGGAGATATACCCCTTTGGCAACTTTGGCTTCATACCCATGCTGATCCTCGCTTTTGGTGTCTTAAAACATGACCTTCTGGACTTAGGCTTCCTCATAAGAAAAGGCATGATCTACTCGTCAGTTACCGGTTTCTTAGCAGCGTTTTATGCCTTCCTGATAGTAGCTTTCGACATGATCTTTAAGGGTTTCAAAATTTCGGATTCCTTTCTCTTTCCTGTTTTTCTCTTCCTCGTCATTCTCGTTATTTTTGTCCCGCTCAAGGAAAAGGTACAGGCAATCATCGATAGGATTTTCTTTAAGACTACGTATGATTACCAGAAGACGCTAAGGGATCTTAGCCAGGCCATGCGATCTATCCTCGACACAGAAGAGATAGTAAGCCGTATTATTGCCGCAATAATAAATTCAATGCATGTAACTACTGTGTCAGTGGTATTGTGGAGTAATGAAGGGGAAGCCTTTCAGGTCCGTGGAGTAAAGGGAGAATATGAAGAAAATATAAAAGGGATGAAGCTACGACGAAAAAGTCCTTTAATCGCCATGCTGCTTCGGCAAAAGAGAGAGGTATTTAGACACAACGTTGAGCAGTGGAATGGGGATATAGACGAGAAGAATGAATGCCTGAAACAAGTAGACGCTCTCCATGCAAGCTTAATAGTCCCGATGATCTTCAAAGACTCGGTTAACGGCTTTATCAGCCTCGGGTATAAAAAGTCGGGCGATCTCTATACCTCCGAAGACCTGGAGTTACTCCAGACCCTCGCAAATCAAAGCAGTATCTCTTTAGAAAATGCGAAATCATACGGGATAATCGAGGACTTAAATAAGAACCTCGAAAAGAAGATACAGCATCGCACAAAGGAACTGAAAAGGGCGTTATCGGAGAAGGAGAAAACCCAGGAACAGCTTATTCGGTCAGAGAGCCTGGCAGCCGTCGGACAGCTGGTGGCCGGGGTGGCCCACGAGCTCAATAATCCTCTTTCAAGCGCATCGAGCCTTATTCAATCCAGTGTAGAATCTCTGGAGGAAAAAGGCGACGGGGGGAGATATGAAGATGACATGTTGGATGACCTTCGATTCTCGTTGAAGGAATTGAGGCGTGCCAAGGAGATAGTGGGCAGTCTCCTCGATATCTCTCGCCAGACTCAAGCGTATACAGAACCGGTGAACATAAACACCGTCGTTAAGGATGCACTCAGAGTCCTTTACAATCAATACAAGCGCTATGAGGTAGAAATAGCGGAAGACCTGGAAGAGGGGATCCCTGAGATCAGAGGAAACTTTGCCAATCTCGGACAGGTGTTCCTGAATATCATAAAGAATTCTATCCAGGAAGTTAAGGAGAACGGGGGAAGGATTACCTTGAGGACAGGATTCGATCGAGAGAGCAACAAGGTAAGTTTTGAATGTATCGATACGGGTAAAGGGATTCCTCAATCGGTGATGAAGGACATATTTAAACCCTTCTTCACCACAAAAGAGGTAGGGAGAGGAACGGGGCTCGGCCTCTATATCTCCCATGAAATTGTGAAGAGGCACAAGGGTAGTATTTCCGTTTCCAGTATACCGGGAAAAGAGACTACCTTTCGGGTCGAGTTGCCTGTGGAACGAGAGAACGATAGAACGAGCGGAACAGAACCATCTTAAAGGTGGGAAGCCATGAACGGATTACTGATAGTCGATGATGAAGAGGGGGTCAGGAGATCTCTCAACAGGGCCCTTCAACGTGAAGGTTATTCCATTTTTCTTGCGAGCAATGGCAATGAGGCCATCAGGATAGTTCATGACAACATAGATGAGATTGCTATCATCATCTCGGACCTTAAGATGCCAGGCTTGGATGGTATTGAGACGTTAAAAGCCGTCGGCAACCTCAACCCCGAGATAACCCGAATTGTTTTGACGGGATATGGAACAATGGAGACTGCAATTGAGGCCACCAACGAAGGCATCGACGGATATTTAACAAAACCATTTGATAATGTTGAGATCAGGGCCAAGATACGAGAGTATTTCCTGAAGAAGCACTTGAAGCAATTTGTGTCGAGCCAGATATTGCAGGAGCTGCAGAAAAACCCCACCACGGTTCGACCGAGAAAACAAAAGACAACCATCCTCTTCACCGATATACGAGGCTTTTGTTCAATCTCGGAAAGGATCGATCCGCAAGACCTGGCAGTGCTTCTGAACCGTCATTACTTTACTCCATTCGGTGACATCATCTTCAAATATAATGGAACGGTAGACAAACACATCGGAGATAGCATAATGGTTATCTACGGAGCCCCGGTTTCGTACGGTGATGATGCCCTTCGGGCAGTGCTTACCGCTGTTGAGATGCAAAAGACGATAGCCGCCACGAGTGTGCAGTTGGGGTCTTCTGACCTTATGCCGATACCGGTCGGTATTGGCATAAGTACGGGTGAGGTAGTTGCGGGAATCTTTGGTTCTGCGAGAAAGAAGGAATACACAGCCTTAGGTTCTGCGGTTAATATTGCAGCCAGGTTGGAAAAGATTGCGAAGGGGGGCCAAATCTTAATTACAGACGAGACCTTCCAGGAAGTCCGGAATGAAATAGAAGTAGAGGAACTTGATACCATATACGCCAAAGGAATCGAGCGGAAGATACGGATATACAACATCCTCGGGGTAAAGTCTACGGAGTTTTTCTAACTCATCCATCAAAGGGATCTCTGAAAAGCTATGTTTGGTTTGGGCAAGTACCCCTGAGAACGAATTCATGCATTTTTTGGGGCACCCGTCTTAACAAGCGTAATGTAGAAAATTCACATGTTTGACCCGCCAGGGGTGGGGAGTTTGTGAATTTTCCATAGGGCGAGTTTAGATGGGTCAAAAAATGAATGCTGCAGTGAACAGGGGTACGTCTTCAAGAGTCTCTCAAAAGTCAGGGACAATCGATCATGATAAAGAAGCTGCTATGGGGAATTGTAATTGGGCTTATTGCCCTCATCGTTATTATCTATTTTGGAGGTGGACGGTTTATAGACGACCTCGGCAACAAGACCGAGACCATAGGCAAAGGCATGAAGAAGCTCGGTAAGAAAGTAGAAGGGATTCGAAAAGACTGGGAAAAGAGGTGAGCTGTCACTATTTCTGTTTAGCCCTCGATCTTCTCCTCTTCCAAAGCCAGCCGGCTATCGGAGCCACTATGGTAGCCCATAACCATTGCCAGTTCTTCCCTATGAAACCCGTTACTTTCTGGTTCCAGGTTATTTCTACTTCGATGACTTTATCGAATGTCCTTATGGTTCTCGGCGTAGCCGCTGATTCAACGCTGAGAATGGCTGACAGGGTTAGATGTAGAAAGTGACGCCCGGTAATCCTTGGCTTGATTTCCCATTTCCACTCTGTCACTTCAGTGCGTGACACCGCTTGCGTTTCCGGGGTAATCGCCGTAATCGCGAAATTGGGGCCAGACAAGCGGGCTTCCATACGATTGGAGATTCGAATCTTTTCCCCGACTTTTTCCCCTTCTGCTTCCACGAGTCGTTTTAGTTCCTCAATCGGTGTTTCGACCCCAAGTAAAAGCTGAATCACTGCAGTATTGTTGAGGTTCATGGACTTAGGAGTATTGAAAGCAATATTCCCAAGCTCCATCCTCTCCAAGATGCGATCGACAGCTGCTAGTGGGCCCGGCACTGGAGCGGCCGGTTCACCAGACGCCGCAGGGGGTGGTTGAGCAGGCGCATGACGGGGCGGTTCAAAAGGAGCCGGAGCAGCCGGTTGGGCAGGAGCACGACGGGGCAGTTCAGCAGGCGCCGGAGCAGCATCCGCCGGAGGACGCGGTCGAACAGTCTCCGGTATTGGTTCAGTTGACTTTGGTATCGGCATTCGAGCAGCCTGTCTGGAACGAACGTGATAGGACGGGTACGTTCCGAAAAAGAGAAGCACAAGAACAACAATGCCAGCAAGGATCCCGAATCCCCCATTTAGTTCCTGTCTTCATGGAATCGTCGAACCTCGATATCTAGTGATAGAGCTAACCCGCTTCATTGCGGCAGCGATCAAATTACCTTCAGTAATTTGTTCGAAGATCTTATAATGTTTCTATTTGTTTGTCTATGAAAATATGCGGGTGCAGGAAGGGAAGGGGAAAGAAGAAGAAATTCAGTTATAATGTTATATGCCCCGCCTAACCTCCGCCAGAAGGTTTCACTATTTCCACTGCTTTATAGTAACAAATAGTATCAATCCGAAAATCTCTAGACGGCCCAATAACATATCAACCGTCAAAATCCATTTCACCGGACCCGGGAGATGCCCATAATTGCTCATTGAGCCAACGCTGCCCAATCCGGGACCAACATTGCCCATCGCTGCCGCTACAGACGAAAATGCCGTAATCAGGTCGATCCCGAACGAAGTGATCACAAGGGCAGAGGAAAGCAGAACAGCTAGATAGATCAAGATGTAAGTCAGGGTTGTTTCAACGACCTCGTCGTTAACGGTGGTCTGGTTCACTTTGATGGTCACTACCGCGCTGGGATAGCGCAGTTTGACGATACGGCGCAAAACGGATTTGTAGAATAGGACAACGCGGTCCGTTTTTATGCCGCCCGAGGTGGAACCTGCACAGGCACATTGAAGAGTGAAAAAGATAATGACCAGTTGAGCAAAGGAAGGCCATACGGTACTGTCGGCATTGGCGAAGCCGGTACTGGTACCTATCGATATTACCTGAAACGCCGAATAGCGCAACGCATCGAGCCATCGAGCGTACTGGCTTCCATGTACGCTGATAGTGACCAGAAGCACTCCCGCCAGCATAGAGGCAACGTAATAGCGAAAGACTGTAGATTGGTGGAGATATCTGGGACTGCCGATCACAAGCAGATAAAGCAGACCGAAATGAACTCCGGACAGAACCATGAAAATCATGACGGTAATTTCTATTCCAACGTCCGAAAAATGTGCAAGGCTGGCATTTTTTGTGGAGAACCCGCCCGTTGCCACCGTTGCAAAAGCATGGGCTACCGCGTCGAACAAACTCATCCCTTGGAGCATCAACGCTCCTGTTTCCAGCAGCGTCAGGCCGATGTAAACGCTCAACAGAATCTTGAGCGTTTTCTGTGTACGATAGCGAAAGCTATCCTTGACCAGAGGAGAAACCTCGCTTCGGTAAAGAATTATCGTCGCGGACCCCATGGAAGGCATCACCGCCAGCATGAAGATAATTATACCGATACCACCGATCCAGTGCGTGGCCGCACGCCAGAAAAGAAGCCCGGGCGAAAGTGCTTCCACATCTGAAAGAATTGATGAACCTGTGGTAGTAAAACCGGACACGCTTTCAAACCATGCGTTTGTGAATGAGAATACTCCACCCCAGAGAATATAGGGAAGAACTCCAATCAGACAGGATAGCAGCCATCCCGAAATGACAATGAAGGTCCCTTCCTTGTTGGTGATCTCTAGCGTCGAGGGAACAAAGATAAGCGGGAAAATGCCGAACAGGAAACAGACGGTCGCGCTGAACAACAGCGGATGGAAGGCGCTGTCCGCGTTTATAGCTGAAATAGAGGCTGAAATGAAAAGAAAGAGGGCGTCAAACAGCAGGACAAAACCGAGGTATCGCAATACGATTTGAGTTCTCATTGTTTCTTATCAGCCGGTTTGACGTGAAATATAAGGTCTTGAACAACTCCCGCGAGCCTCGAGATTTCGTCCCGGCTTTCAACACTGAGTGCTGGCTGTTCGCCGTGCTTGATGTATGCTTGAATGCCGTTGGTTAATCTCTTGATGGGCAGTATGACGTACAGGTTTATGAAAAAATTAAAAATGATCGTAAAAACCAGCGCACTTACAATCGCTACGATGCCAGGCATTACTGCCCTGCTCGCCCGATTTTGCAACCCCGAAGCCATTCTGTACATTGCTTCATCGTTCAGAGCCATCAACTGGTTTACGCTTGTTTTGGTTTTTAAGAAAGCTGGATGGACTTCACTGAAGTACCAATTCAGGTTTCCCTGACGTTGGGTCTCGACGATTGGACGAAGCCAGAGCTTTTTGAAAAAAGCGTATGACGCCTCGATTGCATCAATACGCTCCTTTTCACCCGAGATAGTGATGTTGTGTTTCGCAATATTAAACGCATTTTGGAAATCTCTATCTGCCTCCCTGATGGTGGACCGACCCTTTTCCCACTCTCCTGATATCAGCACTAAAATTCCACTGTCTTCCCTTTCCAATGACTCAATCATATTTTTTGCCGCATTGATGCTCTTGTAGTTTTCGTCTAAGAGTCCCCGCACTGAATGACCGATTTGCTTAAGTTCGTATACGGATAACAGGCCTGCTGCAAACAGCATAATAGACAGGATCAAAAAGCCTGAAAGAATTTTGAATCGAAGACTCATGGTCTACAGCCCCCTGGTAACACCTCTAATGGTTGTGTTGGACGAAGCCTTAAGCGAAAACCGTTTAACACTCCTAGCCATATGCTCAAGCTTCATTGGTTTGTACTATACGAAAGATATTGTTTAATTTCAGCAACCTGTTCGAAGATTTTATAATGTTTCTATTTGTTTGTCTATGGAAATATCTGGGCCTGGGAAGGAAAGGGGAAAGAAGAAGAAATTCACATTTTGAATTTTAATGGGCACTGACCTTGTTTACATTAAAGGGCGGGGCGATTTTG
>JBDRGH010000403.1:0-6245 GCA_043818015.1 Pseudomonadota bacterium | reverse complement strand
ACAAGGTATGCATAATAGGAGATAATGACCCTCAGTATTACTGGGCTGAACTGGCTGTCCAATCGGCCAGGGGTGTAGTTATAGGGATTTTTGTTGATTGCATGGATGACGAGGTGAAATACTACGTTAACCATTCGGATTCGACCTTCGTCTTTGCAAAAGACCAGGAACAGGGTGATAAACTCCTCAATCTGAAAGACCGAAATGAGATACCCAATGTCAAAAAGGTGATATACTGGGAACATAAAGGGCTCTGGTCATATGAGGATCCGATACTTTTCAGTTTTGAAGGACTGGAGGAGTTAGGTAAGAAGTACGAGCTGGACCACCCGGGTCTCTTTGAAGAGAATGTAAGGGAGGGAAAGGGAAGCGATTTAGCCTGTTTCTGTTATACCTCCGGGACGACCGCAGCTCCCAAGGCGGCCATGATGACCCATAACAACGTCGTCTTCTTCGGACGCGGGATTAGGTCGGTAGATCCCTGGTATGATACCGACGAATATCTCTCTTATGTATCGCCGGCATGGGCTGCAGAGCAGTTTCTCGGGATAGCCTCAGGGCTGGATGGTGCCCTCTGTATCAGTTTCCCTGAAGAACCGGAGACAGTCCAGGAAGATATTGTAGAACTTGGTCCCCAGATCCTCTTCTACAGTGCCCGGTTATGGGAAAACCTGGTCTCTGATATACAGGTAAAGATCACTGACACCTTACGGTGGAAAAGGTTTCTATTCAACATAGCAATGAAGATCGGTCATAAGATGACAGAGTTCGCAGAAAAGAAAAAAGAGCCCAATCTTTTCTGGAGGGCATTGTATCTCTTTGCCAACCTCATCGCACTCCGGTCATTACGGCACAGGATGGGGCTTGCAAGAACCAGGGTGGGCTACACGGCGGGGGCAGCGGTGAGCCCGGACATAATCCGATTCTTCCATGCCCTGGGATTAAATCTCAAGAACATCTATGGTTCTACAGAAGCAAGCCTTATAACGATCCCCAGGAGCACCGATTTTAAATACGACAGTGTCGGCACCCCTATCGATGGATGCGAGGTGAAGATCATTGACGGTGAGATCGTTGTGAAGAATCCGGGGCTCTTCTCCGGATATTATAAAAACCCGGAAGCTACAGCAGAGAAGATAAGAGACGGCTGGTACTATACCGGGGACTCCGGTTTCTTCGATGACGAAGGGCATCTTATCTACTGGGATAGAGTCGATGAACTCATCGAGTTGAAAAGCGGCGAGAAGTATGCCCCTCAGTATATTGAGACGCGTCTTCGCTTCAGTCCCTATATCAGGGATTGTATCGTTGTAGGAGGTAAGGACAGGGATTATATCGGTACCCTGATAAACATTGACTACGGCAATGTAGGCAAGTGGGCGGAGAAGAGGCGGATAGCCTATACAACCTTTGTCGATCTCGCGCAAAAACCACAGGTGGCCGATCTGATAAGAGGCGAGATTGAAAGGGTCAACAAGGAAATTCCGGAGTTTGCTCGCGTAAAGAGGTTTGTCAACCTCCATAAGGAGTTTGACGCTGATGAGGCAGAGTTGACAAGGACAAGGAAATTGAGGAGGACCTTTGTAGAGGAGCGTTACAAACAGATAATAGAATCTCTCTATCAGGCGAAAGAGACTATCAGTGTGGAGGCGCATGTAACTTACAGGGATGGCAGAAAGGGAATTATAAAGACAGAGATTAATTCCTATAGTGTTGAATAAATGGGGGGATAATTTAGATGAATACCTTTATCCAGCTTATGGTCAGCGGAATAACCATCGGTCTTATCTATGCTCTGGCAGCCCTCGGTGTTGTGATCGTATATAAAGCGACCAAGGTGCTCAACCTTTCGGCCGGGGGACTGCTCTTGATAGGCGCGTACCTGGCATGGATGTTTCTTGTCCAGCTCAAATTTCCCGTCGTGCTGGCCATAATAGCTGCTTTTGTTGCAACGGCCATCGTTGGATGGATCGTTGAACGGGTAACCATGCGTCCATTGATCGGACAGCCGATTCTCGCGGCTATCATCCTTACCGATATGCTCTGGTTCTTCTTCCGAGGGACAACATTCCTCTTCTGGGGTGGTAATCCCAAAATGTTTCCCTCATGGCTGGCAAGTCGCCCTACAGTATTTATCGGTCAAATCGGGATACCGGAGATAATGATCTGGTGTATAATTATCTCTATACTCAGCATCGGAGCCTTGATGGCTTATTTCAAATTCACCCGTCCAGGATTGGCAATGAGGGTCACTGCCGAAGACGTTATCGTTGCCGAGAATCTGGGGATAAAGATAACAAGGGTGTTTTCCAATACGTGGGTGATCTCCCTTTTCTTGTTCCTCATAACCGCATATTTCGTCGGAGCAATGCAAGGGATCAGCCAGGACCTTGATTTTGTCGGTGTATATGGAGTAATTATTGCGCTCCTCGGAGGGCTGGAATCCTTCGGTGGGGCCATAATTGGCGGCCTGGCGATGGGCATATTGCAGGCCATGGTCGGAGGGTACCTGTCGGGCATTTTAGGTGGCGGAATCACCGAGGTATCCCCCTTTATCGTCATGTTCTTTATGAGTTTCTGGCGGCCTTACGGGCTCTTTGGACTGGAAAGGATAGAGAGAATCTAGGAAACTGGGAGGTACTTAGATGGCGGGAAGACCCTGTGGAGTTTTCGATGTAAGATACAGTCAGGATAAAGCAATACTGCGGACCAAAACCCATTGGATACTCTTTATCCTCTTTCTGATATTTCTTTTCAGCATCCCACCTTTTCTCGGTGGCCACCTTTTAAGCCTGGGGATAATCATTGGCACGACGATGATAGCCTTATGGGGGCTACAGATCCTCATAGGGTATACTCACCAGATCAGTTTAGGACATGGTGGCTTTGTCGGGGCTGGAGCCTATGTGTCCGCATTGCTTACGCATCATCTGGGTTGGAACTTCTTCTTTGCCCTGCCTGTTGCTGGCGTCGCTGCTGCCCTTTATGGGTTGATAATCGGGACATCGACGGTACGGTGCAAGGGGCTTTATATGGTTGTCCCAACCATCTCAGCCCATTTCATATTCTTCTACCTGGTAAATGAGGTCTTCAGGCCGTGGACCTTCGGTTCAGACGGAATCGAGTGTGCAAGCCCAACTCTATTTGGGTTTGTATTTAACACCGATTTAAGCTACTTTTATCTGGTGGCTGTTGTTACCCTCATAATAGGATTGGCATTAGCGAACCTTGTAAGAACAAAGGCGGGAAGGGCGTTTATTGCGATTCGAGACAACGACATTGCCGCAGAGGTCATGGGGATAGACATCTTCCGTTATAAGCTCCTTTCCTTTGCAATTGGTAATTTCTGTGCCGGGATTGGCGGTGCCTTATGGGCACATTATGTTACCTATATTAACACGGAGTTTTATCCCATTGTTGATTCTGTCTATTATGCAGTATTCTTGATTGTCGGTGGACTGGGATCTATCATGGGCGGTGTCTTTGGTGCTTTTGCTTACAGGCTTCTTGGTGAAGGGGTTAATTACGTTGCGCCTATACTGGATAGTATACTGGCTGGCTCAGGGGGTCAAATAGTGTCTTCCATGGGGTTGATTGTTTACGCTGCCGTGGCAATAATCTTTTTAGTCTTTGAGCCGAGAGGGCTTTCGCACAGGTGGGAGTTGTTTAAACACTCCTACCGGTTACATCCCTTCAATTATTAAGTGAACGATTGGTGTTTGATCCAACCCCGTTTGGGCGGGGTTCTGGATCTACCCCAAAAATTGAGAAAGGAGGTAAGAGAACAATGAGTAAGAGATTATTTTTAGTTGCATTAGCTTCTATCTTTCTCCTTGGTTGTGCGACTGCTGGGCCACAAAAGGGCGCCGCAGTCAAAGCCCCGGCCAAGGATCTTCAGGTAGGACTAAAGAGTGTGGCATTAACGATGGGGGGGGAGAATATCCTCAGTGATAAAATACTGAAGGCCAAGGGTCTCGCCAAGGCAGAATCAAAGAGTGGTTGGCTCAAGGTTCTGGGCATGGGGGCGGATAAGAAAATGGGTCCCGTTGAAATACCGGCTAATGCCCTCCTGGCTGTGGTCCCCAAGGCCGACGTCACCGTTACGTTCGAGGTGACCAATCCCAATAAATTCGATGTTGTCCTCAGCAGTCTGGCCTTTGGTCTTTCTGAGGAAACGATCATCTTCTTTCCTGCGGAGTCGCAAACCGCAGTGGTATGGATAGATGTTCCTGCAGGAGAGACGGTCGAATTTGAAGTCCCCATGACCATCCTCAAAATTCCATCACTGGCAGCCATTGCATGGCCGGCGATAGAGAGTGGTACTGCCGAGTGGAGAGCCAGAGGCACAGCCGTAATGATTTCCGAAGCAATACCCGGAGGCGGTATGAGACAGAGATTTGAGACCGGGAAAGTAGGGACCACCATGGTTGGGGCCGAGAAGAAGTAATCATCAAAAGAAGGAGGTACTATATCATGAGAAAGAGTTTAAATAAGCTGGTATTTGTTGGACTTGCCGTTCTGATATGTTCAGCCATGGTTGCTTTTACCCCCTCGGCAGAAGCCGCAAAGCCAGAGATCAGACATTATGGAACTGTCGATTTGACGGGCCCCTATGGCATCCTTGTCCCTGACGTGTGGGAGGCGCAGCTCGATGTCTACAGATGGGTAAATGAAGAAGAAGGCGGGATCGACGGACACCCGGTAAAGCTCATATGGGGAGAGACCGGAAATATCATGGCGAGGGCATGGTCCCACTACAAGAGGTACGAAAGGGCGGGGCTCCAATTCCTCTGGATAGTCTCATCTCCCGAAGGCGAAGCCTTCAAGAACACACTGATGAGAAAGAACATAGCTGCCTACAATTACGGTGGGAGTGACCCTCAGCTCTATCCTCCTGGAACGATTATTACGGATGGGCCCGGCTACGGCGATACCTTTGGTGCTTTCTTGAAAATGGCGAAGGCGGAATGGGAAAAAGCGGGGAAAAAGGGTACGATGAAGGTCGGTATCATCGGACCAGATACGGCATACGGCAGGGCGGCCCTGGAACCCGGCCAGAGGTTTGGTAAGACAATTGGCGTAGATGTGGTAGGGCAAGAGTTTGTCCCCGTTGTCCCCATTGACCTTACCCCGCAGGTATTGAGACTCAGGGATCAAGGCGTGGATTGGATATGGATGCAGGGGTTGAGCCAGATATGCTGTGTATTTTTGAAGAATATGGAGTCCCTGGGACTGCACGGCAAGATACCTGTAGGTGGTTTCTCGTGGACAACCGGTGCGGAGATGCTGAGGCGGGTAGGACCCAAGTTTGCTGAAGGGTACATATACTCCTCGTACACATACATGGCCGATGTGGACAGAGACCTTCCCGGGGTTAAGAAGGCTTCCGCGATGCGCCAGAAGTATCACGGGAAAGATCCGGATGAATACTATTTCAGGGGTGTGAGGGCAGGCCAGTTTGTATTGGAGTGGACAAAGAGGACGCTCAAGCAATACGGGTATAAAGGGCTTACCGGGAAAAACTATCTCGCTACGGTGGAAACCTTCAAGAACTGGGACGCCCCGTGGCCCGTCGGTGCCATTTTTGACGTCAGCCCTAATGACCGCAGGTCAGCCAAGCAAGTGCGCTTTTACCAGGTCAAGGGTGGAAAGATTGTCAAGTACACCGACTGGATAGAGGTTCCCCACCTTTACCCGCCTGATATGGAAAAGTACTTCAAAAAATAAATAAATAAAAAAGGGGGCGTTTTTTAAACGCCCCCCTTTTTTTATTGTATTCAAATTCAAGAAGACTGCCTTTACTTTTCTGTTCTTCCCTCTAGCTGTGTGGCCAGCATTCCATTTTATTTGAAACGATGGCCATCTTATCTTTTCCTTTTATGCTTCGAGAGCATTTTTTACCTCTTGACACCCCTTCTATTTAGTTGGTAAATTCTAACAATTCAGGAGTCAGAAGTCAGGAATCGGAATCCAGAATAGAAGGAATTTCTTCTAAGTAGATTTTCGACTTCATGAACGAGGCAGGAATATGTTAGACGTAGTCGCAATAGGCGCTGTTAATGTGGATCTCGTTGCGAGGGTAAACAGGTTCCCTTCGGTAGACGAGGAAGTCATCGTGGATGACTTAGAGGTACTCCACGGTGGCTCTGCTGCCAATGTAGCAGTTGGTATCTCGAGGCTCGGACATTCTTCGGGATTTGTGGGGGTGGTTGGATCCGACCAATTTGGAGAGATACTCATTGAGG
>JBDRGH010000402.1:0-2868 GCA_043818015.1 Pseudomonadota bacterium | reverse complement strand
GTATTAGATAAACATGATATGGAAACTGATCATTGTAGTTGTTACGGCCAGAAAGACGGGGGTGAACTAATTGGATAGAAGAAAGACCTCTTATTCTTGAAAGAAATGGAACGCTACGTTCTGGGCGAACCGATGCCGTCTTCATTGACTCATAAGGTAAAGACTGGCAATGATGAAAGATCATTTAATGGGTGAGCCGTGTTGCCATAAGAAAACATAGTGACGGCAAGTGACCCGCATGATATATTGAAGGTTAGATCACATGCGAGCATCCGTTAGGTAGCGGAGAGACATTTGAGCAGAAAGGCACCGTGATTAGCGGACTACTTACTTTTAATCTATGTACGGAGGAAGAATATGGGGGAAAAGCTGTTTATTCATGGTTACGAGGCTGTGGGACGGGGCACCCTGAATGCGGGTTGTCTGCACTTTTTTTGGTTATCCTATTACACCGCAAAACGAGATCACGGAGTTTTTTGCGCGTGAATTGCCGAAAAGAGGGGGACGCTTTGTACAGGCCGAGAGTGAATCATCATCCGCTGCTATGGTGTTTGGGGCAGCTGCAGCGGGAGTCAGGGCGACAACATCCACGGCAAGCCCTGGTTGGGGATTGATGCAGGAGATTCTCTCCCATATAAGCTTTTGTGAACTACCATGCGTTGTCGTAAACGTTCAAAGGGGGGGGCCTGGTCAGGGTACCACGCGTCATGCTCAGACTGACTATCTGTCAGCTACCCGAGGAGGTGGACAGGGAGGGTATAAGAGTATCGTGTTAGCACCTTCGTCGGTTCAGGAATGTCACGATCTGGTCCAGCTCGCCTTTTACCTGGCTGACAAGTATCGAATTTTAGCCGTGGTCCTGGCCGATGGTATACTTATCCAGATAGCTGAGTATATCGACGTTAAACCTCTGGATTTTGGGCCGTTACCCCCAAAGGACTGGGCCGTGAAGGGAATCGGTAAGAAAGGTGGACGGTTTGATCATACCCATTCAACGAGAGGCCTCATCCCTCCCGTGTATAAGAGTATTGTTGAACAGATTCACGAAAAATATCAGAAGATAACCGAATCGGAAGTAAGGTATAGAACCTATCAGGCCGATGATGCTGAATTGCTGTTGATATCGTATGGGTATGTGGCCCGCTGTTCCGAGGAAGCCGTAAATTTAGCCCGCAGCGCAGGGCTCGCGGTTGGCATGATCCAACCGATAACCCTTTGGCCGTTTCCATATGAGATATTAAAAGAGAAGGCTTCTCGAGGATGCAGGTTCTTAGTTGTCGAGGACAGTATGGGTCAACTATTGGAGGATGTAAAGCTGGGTGTTGAGGATAAAAGCCGGATTGCGTTCTTAGGAATGTCTTCCAGGCATATTGATGGCGAACTGGGGATGATCTTCCCGGAGACTATTGTTGAGGAGGTAAGGAAGCTCACATGAATAACGAGACGAGTTCCGCGGACAAGAAAAAAGCCAAAAAAAAGATTTATGGTCGATCAAAATATTGGATGGATTTTCCACTTGCATCTTGCCCCGGGTGTGGTAGTCCACTGGCATGCAAGGTTATCATGGAAACTCTCGAGGAATTGGGACTGGTCGAAAAAGCCGTGGTCGTCATTGGTGTTGGCTGCGCCGGGATGGCATTCTTTTTCTCACAGATAGATATGGCCATGTGCGCGCACGGGCCGTCTCCCTCTATCGCGGCAGGGATAAAGCATGGGAATTACGATGATCCCATAGTCTTTACGGTCCAGGGTGATGGTGATTGTGCAGCCATCGGGGCGGGCTATCTGGTTAACTCTGCTGCCAGGAGTGATAAGATTACTATATTCATGTTCAATAACACCAATTATGGAACGACCGGGGGACAGATGGCACCAACAACCCTGATCGATCAGGTAACAACAACTACTCCCGAGGGGAGGGATGGTATGACCCATGGGTATCCCCTGCACGTACCGGAAATGTTGGCCACGATTAAGGGGGTTGCTTATAGTGCACGGGGTGCTGTCAATAGTTTTGCTAACTACCGACGTACTAAGAAGTTTGTAAAGTCAGCGTTGCAAAAACAGGTAGACGCGGTTGGGCTAAGTTTTGTCGAGGTGCTAACTCCTTGCCCCGTTAATTGGCGCACGGAAGGGGCTGAGACCATGAAGTGGGTGGAAGAAAGACTCATAGCCGAGTATCCTCTCGGTGAATTCAAGAACGTAGATTCTATCGAGTAACCGGAGAAAATTGATCTGGAGGGAGCAGACATGAAGCCAAAGAAGGATACGAAAGGCGAATTACTGATAGCCGGCATCGGAGGATGGGGTATTGTGACCATGGGAGATATCTTGGCCAAAGCTGCCCTCAAGGAATACGAACATGTTGCGTGGTTTCCCAGTTATGCCACCATGATGCGAGGAGGGGAGAGCGAGTGTTGTGTTACATTCTCCCATGAAAGAATATCTTCGCCAATAATATATCAAAGTTCGTGTGTCATGGTCTTAGGGGTTTCGAGAATACCAGCTTTTGAAGGGAGGGTAAGACCTGGCGGCCTGATGTTGGTGGAAACAACGGGGGTGACTGAGGAGAACAAAGTGAAGAGGGACGACGTGAATGTGCGGTACGTTGCCGCAATGGAGAAGGCTGCGAATCTGGGAAGCATAAAGAATGCTAACCTGGTCATGCTCGGTGCATATGCCGGTGCAGCCAACTTGATATCAAAGGATGCGATTTTAGAAGAGATTGAGGCCAGATTCGGCGGGCAGGAGAAGAATAGCACAACAGTCTCAGCCTGCAGAGAGGCGTTCCTCGCCGGGTCAGAGCTTGTCCAATAGGGTTCTTCTCCCATTTAGTTGGTGAAAAGGATTCGAGGATTTCTCACTCGA
>JBDRGH010000401.1:0-2244 GCA_043818015.1 Pseudomonadota bacterium | reverse complement strand
CACCGTGACCGTGGCCAACTTGCAGCGAAACCAGTGGCCGATTTCAGCGAAATCCACATTCACTAACGTCACTGGTCGCCATCGAAAGACAGCTATTCGGCTGCTCCATCGTGGAAATCAGGCCAGGACAAAGAAAAAGTGTGGGCGTCCTAAATCTTGATGAAATAGCACACCTTGTCTCTCTTTAACGGGCTTAAGAGTTTCCCCGGGCAGCCTCCTTTAAGATAGTATTGTCCAGGGAGATGTCAGCGACCAACTTCTTCAGCCGGGCGTTCTCTTTCTCCAGCTCTTTAAGTCTTTTGGCTTGGTCTATCCTCATCCCTCCATACTCTCTGCGCCAGCGGTGACCTATCCCTCGAACATCTACAAAGATAACACTATTGAGTTTATCAATGTCTTCGTGAAAGATGGAGTCCCCCCTCGGTTCCCCAAGAGGCCAAAGAACCGAGCAAAATTACTCAGGAAGAATGGCGCAATCTCACAATGCAAGTTTGGGCAATCTATCCTGAAGATGTAAAGCGGGCGCTCGGACAATCTGGGTGGTGGGTGATAAGGGGGAAGTATTGGCTCTTTTGATGGTCAGGAGCTCGCAGGAGGCTCCGGAGAGAAGGATTCTGGATGCCGCAGTTTCGGACACGGACGCTTCAGGCGGTCTAGAGGGCTCGGAGGGGGGAATTGACAGCCGTATGGCAGGGGTATTATCATGACCAAGGGCGATGACGGATGATAATCGCTTGATTGCGAGTTGAAATGGGAAATCCCGAATTAGAGTAATGTCAAGCTAAAAAAGGAAAGGGGGAATTTATGAGTGGGTTGTACATCATCCCATTAGATTTAGGAGACTCAACTGAGGACAAGGGTCTAATGTACTTACGAAGGGGCACCGGGCCACTACCGGGGAAACGTGTCGCGGCCTATATTGGCGGAGCCAAGAAAAAAATTGTAGTCGATACGGGGACTCCTGATCTAGAAAGGAGTTTGAAATATCACCTTTACTCTAAGTCAGAACCACTAAAGCCACACCAGGGTATAATACCGCAACTGGCGAAGGTTGGGGTAAAACCAGCGGAGATTGACATCGTTGTTTTGACACATCTTCACTGGGATCATGTTGGTAATGTGAACGATTTTCCGAATGCACAGTTTATCGTATCCCAGACAGAGCTCAGGTTCGCACTGGATCCGCTCCCTAGTCTTTATGTAGCCTACGAAGCACTCCAGTTAGGAATGAAACCTCTATTCTTGGATATCATTGAGCGAATTAAAACGGTTGATATGAAAGACCACAAGCTAATAGAAGGGGTCAGGATAATACCCTTGCCCGGCCACACACCAGGTTCAATCGGTGTAGTTGTTGAAACGGAAAAAGGTCCCCACGTGATTGCCGGGGACGCAGTTATGAAGTATGGGAATTTGGAAGGAGCTCCCCAAGAGCGTCAACCTTATCTAGCAATCGGTATCTATACTGATATGCAAGCTATGTGGAAGAGTTTTGAGCTAATTGATGAAATCGTAGGCGGCGATTATTCCAAGGTTATCCCAGGTCATGATCCTCTGGTTTTCAAAAAGGAACGATATCCTTAAGCACGAAGAAAGGAGCGTACTGTGGCTGAAAAGAGTGAAGTGCAAAGAAAAAAAGCCCTTATTGAGGAGATGCAGAAAGACAGAGGTTATATGCTCCCTCAGTGGGGTTACATGGTTGAGAAAGATCTCGATTTCATGGAGGCTTACAACACTCTCTATAAATCGGGGTTAACTGACGGGAAAGCCCTACCGGCTAAAACAAGGGAATTTGTGGCTATTGGTATTCTTGCGTTTAGAGGGGACGAAGGGTCGGTGTACGAGCACTGCAAGCGGGCGTTAAGGCTAGGGGCCACAAAGCAAGAGCTCCTCGAAGCGATTGAAACAACGATCGTACCGGGTGGAGCGCCTACCTTTTCCGTAGGATTGAAAGCTTTGATGAGAATCGAGGAGGACGAGAGGAAGACAAAATAGTTTTTCCTAGTTTTATAATTCCAGTGGTTTCGTAGTAGCATAAATCGTCAGCAACAGTGTGCTTCCATCAAAACCTGCGTCCTTCGGTTGACCTGCCCCCATAAAGGTTACCACTCTTTAAGTTAGGGTTACTGGTATTCTAGTCTCAGGAGCAGGTGGCCGGTAACCCAACGAGCTGTGAGGACGTACCTGATTGTACTCCCTCATCCACTGCTCAATCAATACCTTCGCCTCTGTTAACGTGGTAAA
>JBDRGH010000400.1:0-7214 GCA_043818015.1 Pseudomonadota bacterium | reverse complement strand
CCGTAACAATAGTATCAGGATTCAAGAGTACGACATAATTGCCTTCTGCCTCCCTGATACCCCGATTACATGCCTTGGAGAATCCAAGGTTGACCTGGTCCAGAATAGTTATAGGAAGGGTCGCTTTCTTCAAATACGCTTGGGTCCCGTCAGTGGATGCATTATCCACGACTATGACTTCAAATGGGACATCTGTATTGCGATAGACGCTCTCAAGACACCGTTCGATGTCCTGCATGGAATTGTAGGTAACGATTACTATACTTACCTCTGGAGAGCAACAATCAACCTTCTCCCTCATGAATCCACGATTGCTGTATTCGTACGAGCACTTCTTCTCACAGAGCTCCGCTACGTGTGTATAGAGGAGGCCCGTCCTTCTATCGACATGCCTGGGCTCAGTAGTGACTAGACCTTCATCGATGTACGCTATCTGCCCTTCGATTTCCGCCCTCGCAACTCTCTTTTCAAGCCCCTGATCTTTACCCTTTTCCACCAACTCAATCAGCGAGGTGCCATCTAAACCTAATTCCCCGTGGGCAACGTTTATCAGATCCAGAATCGTTGGCACGATATCGACGGAAGATACATGAGTATCGATAACGCCGGAACTTACGCTCCAATCTCTGTGAGGCTTGATAAGCAGTGGTACGTGGATCTGTTCGGGCGTCACAGTCAGGCCATGAAAAAAGTAAACGCCATTCTCACCAAGGGCCTCACCGTGGTCTGAGGTAAAAACTATTAAGGAGTCATCGTATATTCCAAGTCTTTTCAACTCATCGATGAGGTCTCTTACCCTGTCGTCTACATACCTAATCCCACCATCATACTGGGCTCTGTAATACCTTAGATCCTTCTCGTAATTCAGACACTCGTTCCTGCCATTTCTGACAGGTTTTAATACCTGGTATCGTGGTATACCGGCTAACGGTCGAGATTCCGGGACAACTCTCTCTATGTATTGCGGTTCTCCGTAGAACTCATCGTCCACAAATAGTCCATCGTAGGGTTTCGGGTTTAAGTAAGGTCCATGAACATCGAAGTAATTAACAAATAAGAAAAAGTCCTCACACCAGTTTGCCGAAAGCCATTCAAATATCTCATGGTTCGTCTCCTCACCTAATCGTATGAGTTCATGGGGCCTGTTGAGCTCCGACCTCGTCATCCTGTCATCGTATATCTCAAAACCCTGCCTAATACCTACCCCACGTTCATGACCGAAGACCATAGCTGAAACAAAGGCAGCCGTTTTGTAGTTTGAGGAAGATAAGATCTCCGCCAAAAACATATCGTTATCGGTGGGTCTCACGGGTGGCCCATTTGAAAACCCTGTTGAGTGCCTAGGCGGGTACTTTCCGGTGAACATGGAAGCGTGGGAAGGCATCGTATAAGAACAGGTGGAGAATGACCATTTGAAGAGCATCGATTCCCTCGCTAGGGCATCTATACTCGGACTCGTATCCCTGCTATAACCATAACACCCGAGATGGTCCGCTCTCAGGGTGTCTATGACTATCCAGATTATCTTCTTGGGTCTCTTGCTCTGTAACACTTTACACCGACTCACGCTTAATATCCCGGCGCTGTTGGTTCTTCAAGTATTTCCTGCCATTCCGTTCTCTTCCGAACTATTTGAGGGCACCTAGGGCTCGGTGGCTGATGTTTCTTGGTTTTCCCCGTGGAGTGGTTAGTAGGGGAGGGTTCTAGGCTCTTAGCTCTTAACTCTTAACTTCGAACTTTGAACTCTTAACTTATCTACCTCCCATAGCAGGGGGAAAGGACAATTATCGTGAAGGCTATGAAATCACCCTCAGCTCTGAAGACAGAGGGGGGCGAAGAGCCCCCTCTGTTTAAAGAGATTACCGTTTCAGATTGATTAACTCGGCCAGCATGTCATCGGCGGTCGTGATGATTCGAGAGTTCGCCTGGAAGGCCCTCTGGGTTATGATCATCCTTACAAACTCAGACGCAATATCCACGTTGGACTGCTCGAGAGAGTTGGGGCTTAATTTGCCCATGCCGGCAGTTCCCGGAGGACCGGTAATCGCCTGGCCAGATTGTCGAGATTCTGAGTACAGGCTCCCTCCTCTTTTGGTCAATCCCCACGGATTCTGGAAACTAGCCAGGGCAATCTTGTTCAGGTAAATTATCTGGCCATTGGAATAATGCCCTCCTATGACGCCATCTGGATCCACGGTTATTTGTTCCAGGGACCCTGAACCATATCCGTCCTGGTTTTGATAGACAGTGGTAGATGCGGAAGAGTACTGAGTCGATTTACTCACCGCCCCGGATTGAGTCCCATACTGGAAGTCTACTGTCTGATTCTGGGCTGCGCCCCCCGTGAAATCGAAGAGACATCCGCTCAAAGCTAAGGTCTCGGCCGTCAGGACACCGCTGCTATTGAAGGTTAGGGTACCGCTGGCTTGAACCTCGTAACTCCCAGTGTAAGAATCGCTGGAACCAACCACAGCGTTCCACTTCCACACCCCACTGCTGCTGGTCTTCGTAAAGTATATGGTAATGGCATGGGTCTCTCCCAGAGAGTCATAAACATTCAGCGACGTAATGTAGTTGTAATTCGATGCCGCACCGGTAGCCCCATTCAGGCTAAAGGCACTGCTGGGAGCAGTTGCCGTGGAGTCAAGGTTAACCGCCTCGGTAACCGTTGTGGTTGCTTGGGGATCGGATGAGTTTGAAGAGAGTACAACGTCTCCGATCGCTCCTACGGTACTGATGCTACCATCGGTATTCTCCTGCACACTCCATCCCTGGGCCACCAACCCCACAGGATTCACAAAGTTGCCATCCACATCATAACGGAAGTGCCCTGCCCGGCTGTAATAGACGTTCCCAGTATCAGCGTTCTTAACGATAAAGAATCCCTTACCACCAATAGCCAGATCCGTCGGCTGATCCGTGCTCTCAAAAGAACCTTGCGCAAAACTGGCGGTCACGGCACTCAGCATAACACCCCTACCAAGTTGGTATGTTCCTCCTGCTGTTGCAATACTCTGACTCAAAGCATCCTCAAAGGTAGCGCTACTCCCCTTGAACCCTATGGTGTTTACATTGGCTATGTTATCCCCTATCACAGCCATGGAATTCCCATAGGACGCAAGACCACTTACCCCTGAGAACAGAGAACTTGATATCGACATATCTTCAACCTCCTCTCGTTACTATTTACTGATTCTATACGCTTGCCTCTTTTATCCTGACTACGTGACTGATCGTAACCTTCTTGTCCCCGACCATGAGGTACACAAGACCGTTATCAAAGGTTACGTCTGTTACTTTGCCCGTAATATACGTACTGACATTCACACTTGATCCGTCTAGACCCACGGCTGATACCGCATATGTGTAGGTACCATCCAACAGGTCATTCCCCTGGTTATCCTTGCCATCCCATTTTTCGACATGACTGCCAGCCGTCTCGGCCCCTTTGTCAATATTTCTCACAAGATAACCATTGGAATCGTATATACGAATATGAACCTCGTTGCAGTGTTGCATCAAATCATACTGTATGTCATCTGGAGAACCATTGCTTATCTGTATCTTATCTCCCCTTGCCTCTATCTCTTTTCCAATGAAGCTCACTGCCTGGGAATTATTGAGCGAAGCCTGGTAGAGTTCGATATTCTTTAGATTCTCATTGATGTTGTAAAGCTCGTCCAAACTGCTGAATTGCGCTAACTGGGCAGTAAACTCGGTATTCTCCACAGGATTAAGTGGATCCTGATACTGCATCTGGGTTATCAGCAATTGCAAAAAGTCGTCCCTACCCAGGGTCGTTGACCTCGTGATCTGTAAACTCGAGCTAGGAGTTGTATTCAAATCAGAAACTATCATCATTAATCCTCCCCTCTAAAGATATTTAAGCAAAGAAATCAATGAGGCTCAGCCTCACTCTTGCCCCTGTAGGCGTTAAAACATCTTCTCCCTCTGGAGCCCCTGGTTCGGCTGCTCCCTCTGAATTATGAGAGGTCCCTGCGTTCCCAAAAGATGGACGCTCATAATCTTGACTAAACTGGTTCTGATTGTACCCGACGAAGACAGAAAATTTGTCCACTTTAAGGCCATGTTCTAGGAGAGAAAGTTTCAGGAGATGCGAGTTGGCCTCAATAATATCCTTCGTTACAGGACTTTCCGTGAGTATTCTCGCCGTAATATACTGATCTTGGATGGATATCCTTATGTGCAGCCGACCTAAAAAATCCGGCTTCAGTTCCATCACTACTTCGTTTCGCCCATTATTAACTGAGGTACTTACTTTTTCTACTATCTGACTCAGAATTCTCTCTTCCATACCTGTCCTCGGTACGGATTTCCCCTCCGGGGAATTCAGATTGGCCTGTGAAGATTCTGGAACGGGTACTCTATCATTGAGAAAATCGACTAGATCTTGAATAGTTTTAAATCTGACTCCTACACTATCGTTTTCTGGTGACCCTGCTTGCCCGTACCTTCCTCTTTCCACGAATATCTTTGCCTGCTGGGGATCCATGCCAAGCTTGACCAGAATCGCCCGTATAATCTCTTCCCTGCTGGCCGATATCCCGTAGTTCTCACTCAGAACTGATAACCTTTCTGACTCCGTGCTGAGCTCAGTCAGTAAGCCTCTGAGCATATCTCCCTTGGATAGAGAATCCCCCAACTTCTCTTGTAATAGTTCCAGTCCCCTCTGCCCTATCCCAGCCTTCAACAGCATCTCCCTCAATGTATCGTTTGCCAAAAGGGATAGCACCTGATTCCCACTATGGGCCGTCATCTCTCCTGACTCGGTACGTATCATCCCCGCCTCCAGCAAGAGATCCTTCAATATCTCTTGTCCAGAGGTAGAACCGCCTGGCACCCTCTGCCCTATCCCAGCCTTCAATAATATGTCCTTCAAAGCATTATCCAAGAATGATACACCTTGAGCACCTGTTGAACCGATTGTCTCCTTCGAGTTTATGTCAGCCCAAGTCTGAATAGCCTGGACTATATTCCCGGCGTAACCGGATTCTCCTTTATTATTGCCCAACAATTCTTCTCCAGTCGGTTCCTTCTTTGCACCACTACCGGGACCCTCTGACGTCGAAGATGCAGATGTTCCCGAAGTTGGTGAATTGACCCCGTCGCGTATCCCCCCAACAAGGTTATACCGCATCTCCTTGCCCAATGTTCGTGAACCCTGTTTGGACGCTGCCCCTTTTAAACCCAGAGTGGTAGAAGGCCGGTCAGTCTCAAACCTGCTTAAGATATCCTCAAAATCGGTATCACTGCTCGTCCTTGCACCATCGATCTGGCCCGAGCCACTAACCGGGAACAACCTGGATAAGGTTACTGAATCTATTGGTTCACACCCCCTTTACAAGGAAACGATTGGTTGTATGGAAGGAGATCAGCAATTAATATGCCAATATGCAGGTATGTTACCTTTTAGCTGCTATATCAAGTAGTTACACTTTATTTGTACCAGTGACTAACATCGTAGCGGTCCTGATGGGGAGGTAAAAGTTGCCGTCTTGGGGTTTGCCGGGAGTGAAAAAAAGTGCCTAAATATTCAGAAGGGAAGATGGAGGTGATATAATCATTTTCGTTTTGCCAATTCTTCGCTTATCTTTACCGCCTGAGCCGGGTCAACGAAGGCCCATAGTTTTCCTGCCTTCCTTCCGTTGATTCTCATAAGGATATCAGCTGCGAGCTTTACATCCAGTTTTGCTATCATCGGGCCGGCTTGTTCTGGAGGCGTTGCTTCGTACACCTTAGCCAGGTGTTCCAGCCTCTTGGCCTCAGCGTCTTGTTGAGTGCCGATCAGTTTCTCTAACTTTGCCTCAATATTCTTCAGTTCGACCATCTTACGTTCAATTTCCTGCTTTAATTTATTCAACCTCTCTTCTTCCATACCGAGTTGTTCTTCCTTCTTAGATAATTCCACCCTCTTGTTCTCAAGAGAGGTTAAGATCGCTATGTCTTGCTCAGAAAAAGACTTATCTCGAATCCTGTCAGAATTGGCATCCTTCTGCACTTCCGCAGGGGTAACGTTCACCTTTTCTTCTGCCGAAGCCACAGTCAGAGCCGAATCTACCCTTGAATCCCTGTCGTCCTTATGCAGTAAAACACCAGAAAACAGTATCTTAAACACCACAAGAAATAATATGGTATACTTTATCCACCTATTCAATTGAACCTCGGTCTCATATATTGAGCCTATCTCGATTGTACCTAGTAATCCCTATCTCATCCATAAATCTCTGTTCCTTCTTCAACTCTTCCATCAGTAGTTCTTTCAATTCCTTTTCCTTTATCTTCATCACGATCTTCTTTCTCTTTGAGGCCTCTATCAATTCCTCGAGCTTCTTACTAAATTTGGACCTTATATCGTCGATTATACCCTTCTGTCTCCTGATCTGCATCGAGAGTTGGTTGAGAAAAGAAAAATACAATAAGACTTCTGAGACAAAAGTTCCTTTCCTTTGCCTCAGGTGAAGCTCTCTTAATGCATCCTTCCGTAATTGATCATAAGATGCCAGCCTCTGTTCCTCCTCCTTGAGGGAGTATTTTATCTCTGCTAGTTCTCTCTGAACCTTATCCTCGATCCATTCCCGATGCTTCAGAATCGTCTCAAAGCGGGATTTAGGCATTATTGTTCCCTGAACAGTTCTTCAAGCTGTAAGACACTCCGACCAAATTCTACCTTTTCATCAATACCCTGCCTTAAGTATCCGTTTATCCTATCAATTCGCTTGATGGCATAATCAATATGTTGATTACTTCCACTTACATAGGCACCAATATTTATCAGATCTTCCGCCTTGCTGTACGTAGCCAGGGTACTTACCAACTTATTTGCAAACTTCCTGTGTTCTGGAGTAACAATGTCAATCATGCTACGGCTTACACTGTTCAACACGTCGATAGACGGATAATGGTTCTGAGCAGCTAAGGCCCTTGAAAGAACGATGTGGCCGTCCAAGATAGCCCGCACTGCATCCGCGATGGGCTCACTGATATCATCTCCTTCGACCAAAACCGTATACAATCCCGTTATACTTCCCTCATGAGAACAAGTGCCTGCTCGCTCCAACAACTTCGCCAGCATACCAAAGACAGAAGGCGTATAGCCTTTTGTTGTCGGTGGTTCTCCAACGGCTAATCCAACCTCTCTTTGAGCCATGGCAAATCTGGTTATTGAATCCATCATCAGGAGAACCTGCTTGCCC
>JBDRGH010000399.1:0-2820 GCA_043818015.1 Pseudomonadota bacterium | reverse complement strand
GATTAAGGACCTTCCTTAACTTTTCGAAGAATCCTTAACTTAAAAATTAAGTCAGAATGGAAATCGAAGCTTTCGTTTTTTAAATCCAAAAGAAGATTGTATAAAATGGGATGGGTTTATTTGGTTCATCTGGTCTATTTGTTTGATTTGGTCTATTTGGTATGGAGAGGGAATATCGGAAAGTCAGTGAATTGTCAAGAAATAGAAATGGATCCTCATTTCAAATCATCCTAATCTGTCTCGTGTCAACGCCCCCCTATTTTCTACTCTCCTATAGAAGAATAGAACGGTTTTAACGTATTTAGTTGGGGGTTCCTTCCAATACGGGGATTTTAAAAGTCTCCTCAATGTATTCCCTATCCCTAATCTTTTCGTATAAAGCCTGACTCACTTGAGGAGTTAAAATTCTCTCTCCACAAGAGAGGCACTCTTCATAAAAGATATCCCTCACGATATAAAGTTTTCCATCGATCCTAAGATCAATCTCTCCCCTCTTTTCCACCATCTCACCATGACATGCTGCACATTTCACGATATTATCGCCTCCTTTTAAAGCTTGCATCCCATTCTTCGGGTCTCAATGTTGGATCGTATACTGTGATAATCCACACAGGCTCAATAGAACATTGAACATGTAAGATTTTCCCAGTTTCTGTAGTTCCATAAATGAGACAACTCAGACCATACTTATCTTCGGGATAACTTTCTATAATTTCTCCAGATAGTATAACATCTTTTAGCTCATCTGGGGAGACATTTCGCTCCACACATCGCTCAAAGGCGTGGAGGGTCAGCCGATAGTCCCCAATTACCATTTTTCTCTTAATACTCTCGAGCATTCGGTCATCTGGGTCCCTGAGGGTTTACCCCGTTAGAAAAGACGGGGCTTTAATCCCGCCCTCAATAATGAATGAACATGTTCTTTGGACATCTCTGCCAGAAATGGCGGGCCTTTCTAACGGGGCAAACACAATCCTCGCTCGAAAAGATCCTCACTCACCGCCCAACCCCGAATACGGCAGTCTTTAAACACTGGCTGCATGTGCATGGGTTTCTCTCCGAAGCGTAGGCTCTGCCCTCCGGCCTGTAGGCCTATGGGCTGGAAGCGGAGCCGGAGGCCAAATAGGACGGGATTATTATTTCAAAAAGGTTGACTGAAAAATGGAGTCAGGGAATTATAAATATTTCTCAAAGACTTAATTTCTCGATCCCTCGGCAGGCTTCATCCAGAACGGGGTCTTCTTTGGCGAAACAGAATCGGGCCAGATTTTCGCCACCCTCATCATGATAAAAGGCTTCACCCGGAACACAGGCAACCCCTGGTCTTTTTGGTTTGTTCAGTCTGTTTGGTCCTTTGGTTGATAAGGGATATTGACTCAAAAATGAAGTCAAGTAGTATAGAAGGAAACTGACTAATGGAACATAGAAACAGGATGGTCCGGAAAATCAGAAGGATGTTGGAGAATAATCTCCGCAGGAAGGAAAATCCCTATTGGTAGCACTCCGAAACTTTGAAATGCCTCTTCACAAGGTTTCCGGTCTATAAAGCCTGATGGAAGGTATCTTCTCAAAGTCTGAATCGTTCGACGCCAGATTGTTGATTTCAAGATCTTCCATAATCTGGAGGTATAGTGCGTCATTGGAGAGAAAACCATATCGCCTTTTCATTTGCTGACTTCCTTCGATAGTGCCGATCCCAGGTGATATGATCTCTAAATTGAAAACGGCTATTTTACCAGGGACGTTTGATGCATCACCAATTTTTTGACAACATCGGGGCGGGATTTAAGATACTTAACCATGTCCCTTGCTTTAATTTCGACAAGAATAGCAGCCGCCTCCATAATCATCATACGATGAGTTGCTTCCTGTATAATTGATGTAGAAGTAACACCACGAATTCTTCCTGATTCCACTCGTTCCAGAAAGTCTGAACTGGCCGGGTTGAGTTTAGATTCTTTGGAGAAGTGGTAAATGAAAATATTAGCATCTATGAAGATAGAAGAGCCATCCTCCAGATCGGAGAGAAACATCATCAAGCCTCATCGGGTAAATATTCTGGCGAAAGGGCAACATCGTTGATGGTGGTATCATCTAGCCCACCAAATATGCCACTGGTGGCTCTGACAATACTTTCTCTTTCCTCAATTGTTATTGTTACTTTTTCATTCTCCTTCAGCTTTAAAGGAGATAAAGGTTTCAGAACCCCGCCCTCATATACGGCTTCAATATTTCTTACCATTTGGATACCTCCTGAAATTGGTCACCTGAGAAAATGCCTCCGTTTTTTATGGTACCTTGGGGATAGGAGATTGTCAAATTACTTCATTGGTTGATTTGGTTGGTTTCGTTGAGATCGTTAAGACCATTGGGAATGTTTAGTTCGTTGAAAACGAAGTTGACTGAATAATTCAGTCAACTTCTCTGGTGTCATTGGAGTCGGGCGACGGCGTAGATGACTTTGTATTCAGAGTTGGGGGCATCATGCGGGATGGAAACAGGCGGAGAATATTCGGACATGCCATCTTTAATCTCATTGGGCAACGGTATCAATTTACCCCGTTAGAAATTCCAGTCGTTGTGACCCTTCGATACACTCAGGGCCGTGAGCACTGTCGAACGGCTCAAAACCGAACCACGCATTATTTCTAACGGGGTAAATATCATTTCATATGGTGCTCAATCAAGATGAGTTCTCGTACGTGCCGGCGAGTCAGGAAGGGAATTAAAAAGCAGCCGGCCCTTTTTGCTCATTTTAGAATGGGAATTCAGTCTAATGCTCGCCTGCCAGTTTCAGGACCGCAGTCCGGGTATAGGGGG
>JBDRGH010000398.1:0-3391 GCA_043818015.1 Pseudomonadota bacterium | reverse complement strand
ATACATGAAGAGTGCTCTCATGCATGCAGGTATCCACCGGGAAATAAGATAAGCCACTTCATCATCGGTCCTTTGCCGTTCTTCTCCGATCTGTCACAGCCTCATACGGATAACAACCACATCATTTAACAACCTAAATATCTTTGTGTCAACAAATTATTAGAAGACTCGACTGATTTGGCGAAGTATCCTAGAGACGGAGCTTCTCCGAGTGAAAAAGGGATCTTATCGAGTCATCGATTTTTGTTGTCTTTCCCCGTTATTCTGCTATATTAATAAAAACCTTACATCATCCTCAATTTCCTGAGGAGCCGCGACGAAAAAGCCCTCCAGTTCTAGCATGATTTCTTCATTCATGTCAGATTTCTCGTTTCTTTAGACGATGTCAAGCAAAACGTTGAACGCGGAGGCATTAGTGATGATTGAAGAGCAATTGAACGGGTTGTCAATATGGTTCTTTGAAAATCTCCAGAAACATGAACGCATTTCCCATTTTGTCTCGAGTAGAAAGGGTGGCTTTAGCCGTCCGCCGTATGAGTCTCTGAATTTGGGGCTCACTGTTGGAGATGATTCTAAACAGGTTCTCAGGAATAGAGGTCTTCTTGCTTCAACTCTCGATATTTCTTTCACAAGCCTTACCTTTGCTCAACAAATTCATGATGGAGAAGTAAGAATTGTTCAAGAAGAACTAGGAGGAAGGGGTGCAACTGAACAGAAAACGGCCATAGAAGCAACAGACGCTATGGTAACGAACGCCTCCAATATTTGCCTCATAGTTCTTTTGGCCGACTGCGTCCCCATTCTGTTGTTTGACCCGAAAAAGAACGTAGTAGGAGCGGCTCACGCCGGTTGGAGAGGTACCAGGCAACTGGTGACCCAGAACACAGTGAGAGTGTTCCAAGAAAGATTTGGCTCTTTACCAGGAGATATCATCGTTGGAATTGGTCCATCCATCGGCTCGTGTTGTTATGAGGTCGGTCCAGAAGTCGTTGCGCAACTTGAAGAAGCTTCTAGTGGCGAAAAGGAACATCGGAATGGCCATACTTCTGGCGGCAGGAAGAATTTTGACCTGTGGGAGACAAACAAAACTCAACTTGTGCAAATGGGCATTCCAGAAGGTAATATAGAGTCAGCTGAGTTGTGCACCTACTGCAATCACCATCTATTCTTCTCGCAACGCTATCAAAAGGGAAGAACAGGAAGATTCGGGGCAGGAATTATGATTAAGGGGTCGGAGGAGGGTACCAAAGATCCTGATACCACTTGTCCCAAAGGAAACTCTTGATATTTCTACAAGGATCGATTAAACAACTAGAAATGGGAGGCGACGATGGCAAAGGTAAGTGATACCAAAGACCGTGAGGTGCCAGTTGAAAAGCTGCGCTGGAGATGCCCTCCGGAGCAGTTCAGTTTCGATTGTACGGATGACATTGAGCCGCTGAAGGAATTTATTGGTCAGAATCGGGCTCTCGATTCCATAAGTTTCGGTCTCGATGTAGAAAGCACAGGCTACAATCTGTTTTTGACAGGTCTCACAGGAACCGGTAAGGCTACAACCATAAAAACGTGCATAGAAGAGTTTATAACCAAGAAAGAGGCCCAAGGAGCAATGTTCCAGCCCTATGATTGGTGCTACGTCTATAACTTTTCCGATCCGGACAGTCCAAGAATCCTCAACCTGCCGCAGAGATACGGTAAGTCCTTTAGCAACAACATGGAGAAGCTTCTTAAGACCCTACAAGAGGAGGTTCCAAAGGTCTTTAGTAGCGAGGACTATAATAAACGAAAGCAACAGGTAATGGAAGAACAGCAGAAGGAATACCAGAGCGCACTGAACGAACTAGACATGGAAGCAAAAAATGAGGGTCTCATGGTAGAAATGACCTCAGGGGGAGCCGCCGTTGTCCCGGTAATTGAGGGAAAGCCTATGTCCAGAGAGGATTTCTTGTCCCTCAAAGAAGATGAGAGAGAAGGGATTGAGGCTAAACGTCGGGAAATAATGAAAAGGGTGGATGAGACTATGGGAAAGTTGAAAGATTTGAGCAAGAAAACAGAGGAAAAGATGAAGGCAATCAAGCGCGAGGCCGGAGAATTCACGCTATCTGGCCCGTTTAACGAAATATTTGGAGCCTATAGAGAGTATCCTGATGTTATAAGCTTCGTTGAGGAGGTTAAGGAATATACCTTTGCTAATCTGGACTTATTCACCCACACTTCTGCACCACCCCAATTTCAGGGGATCCCTTTTTCTCCCCAAGTGGATCCATTTATGGCATACAGGGTCAACGTGCTGGTAGATAACAGTTCCATCAGCGGCCCTCCCATCATCATTGAAACTAATCCCAACTGGTTTAACATCTTCGGTAAGATCGAAAGGAAAGCGTTCATGGGTACCTATGTGAGTGATCACACTATGATTAAGCCGGGAGCGGTTCAGTTAGCGAACGGTGGCTACTTGATTCTGAATGTCCGTGACGTCCTGATTAACCCTGGGGTATGGGAGGCTCTTAAGAGGGTAATTAGAAACAAGGAAGTTAAGGTCGAGGAACCATGGGAACAGTATGGTTTTTTTACACCTCAAGGCATGAAGCCTCAACCCATACCCGTGGAAATGAAGATGATCCTGATGGGTGAAGAATATGTTTATCAGCTCCTCTCTCTTTATGACGAAGATTTTTGGGAGATGTTTAAAGTAAAAGTCGATTTTGATTATCAGGTACACCGGACGGATGAAAACATGGCAGCGTATGCAAGTTTCGTACGTCAGTGTTGTGACAGGGAAAAATTGTTACCCTTTGACCGCAGGGGCGTAGCCAAGGTCATGGAGTATGCCGCTAGGGCAGTAGCAGACCAAGAGAGGCTAGTTGCCAGATTTGGTCAATTAAAGGATTTGGTCATTGAATCGAACTACTGGGCAAAAAGATCTGAAGGTTCAATGATCACCGCGGAACACGTCGAGAGAGCCGTAAAAGAAAAGGTATACCGACATGATCTCGTCGCCGAACGGATCCGTCAGCTCATTTCTGAAGGAACCCTTATGGTCGATGTTGAGGGGGCTGTGGTGGGGCAGGTTAACGGACTATCTGTCCACGATCTCGGAACCTTTAGCTTTGGACGCCCTTCCCGTATCACCGCTAAAACCTTCTTGGGAAGAAGTGGGGTCATCAATATAGAAAGAGAGTCTCAACTAAGCGGGCGTACTCACGACAAGGGCGTACTCATCTTATCCGGTTACCTGGGGTGGAAATATGCCCAAGATAAGCCCTTGTCCCTTTCAGCAAGTTTGTGCTTCGAGCAATCATATAGCGGTGTGGAAGGGGACAGTGCATCCTCTACGGAGCTCTACGCTATTGCCTCCAGTCTCTCCGAATTACCTGTAAAACAAGGGATA
>JBDRGH010000397.1:0-7292 GCA_043818015.1 Pseudomonadota bacterium | reverse complement strand
TTCGGGGCTCGCAGGTGGGGAATACTTTCCCCTTCCAGCCTCTTCGGGCTGGCTTTCCCCTTCCTGCTCACCCTCGACCTGTCTGCGTGCCTGCCTGTGCCAGCACGGCAGACAGGCAACGCACAGGCAGGTGGGTACCCCCACTGCTCCAGCAAATTTCGCCATGAGACAAAGGAGTTCACTAGCAAGTCGGGAAACTCCAGGACGGCTACCATTGACAAAGGTATCTGTCCTATTCTATAATTCGCCGCACCAAATCCGTCTCGGTGTGGCATAAGAATTTCGCTCTCCGTTAGCTTTCAGACAAATATCCATTCGTGATTAGAAAGAACGCAAGAGGGTACTTACAAGTTGAGGGAACATCCCGGATGTGCAATCCATGAAGGTTACAGTTCCGAACTGGCGTGAGGAAGCATGGCTCATAAGCTAACTAATAGACTATTGGTAGGGCTCTATCGAGTTCCCTGGGTGAAGAAACGCTGGGTCAGAAGATTTCAGCCCCTTGAGTCGAGCTCTATTCCTTGGACACCGGTTACTAAACCCCTCGATAAATGTAAGGTCGCTTTATTGACTACTGGTGGGGTCCATCTCCGAACGGATTCACCTTTCAATATGGATGATAAAGACGGTGATCCTTCCTATCGCAAGATTCCATCTACTGCTACCCCAGATCAACTCACAATCACTCACGACTACTATGATCACAGGGATGCGGATCGAGATATCAATCTGGTTTTCCCAATCGACATATTGAGAAAGTGCCAGCAAGAAGGGTTGTTGGGAAAGTCTGCAGACTTTTTTTACAGTTTCATGGGGCACATTGACGGTCCACACCTAAAAACCTTACTCGATCGCACGGCAAAAGAAGTAGCTGTGGAGATGAAAGAAGGAGGGGTCGAGGTAGCCATCCTCGTTCCCGCCTGAGGCATGTGTAATCAGACGGTCGGTCTGATCCAAAGAGAAATAGAACAGCAGGGAATAAGCACCGTGGGCATCTCTCTTGTGAGAGAAATCAGTGAAAAAATAAGACCTCCCAGGACCTACTTTGTGCGATATCCCTTCGGTCATGCCCTGGGTGAGCCATTCAAGGAGCGACAGCAGATGAGGATATTTAAAGACTGTTTAGAGCTCCTGGTATCCGCTGAGGAACCTGGCGTGATATTCGATAGTCCGTACCGCTGGCGCAGGCACAAGTTTTGAATTGACCTCCAAACAAATCTATCCCTTTTTAATCCTGATATCTTTCGAGCCATGATCGATGCGCTCTCCCCTCCTACTCGTCCTCGATGGGTACCCCAGTGCTCCAGCAAATGTCGCTCAGAGACAAAGGAGTTCACTAGCAAGTCAGGAAACCCTTGAAAAGCGCATACTATTGGCAATGTCAATGACTTCCCAAGTACAATGCCTATCCCCTTACCCGCTTTAATCGCTTGCCTTTTTCCAACCAGCTATGGTAACCTTTGATTAGTTTGTCCTGAAAAATTCCCTCTTCCGCTTCGAAGCACAGGTTTTTTGATCCGCCTCGGGCGGATCAAGATGGGTGCCCCAAAAATCCTGTTCACCTGTCTGCGTGCCTGCCTGTGCCAGCACGGCAGACAGGCAACGCACAGGCAGATGTTCGCTCCAAAGGAAATGTTTTATTTTTCAGGATGGACTAACT
The DNA here is from genome assembly GCA_043818015.1 of Pseudomonadota bacterium. Lineage (GTDB taxonomy): Bacteria > Desulfobacterota > UBA8473 > UBA8473 > UBA8473 > JBDRGH01. The sequence continues at coordinate 5,632 of JBDRGH010000397.1, read as the reverse complement.
AGCCCATAATTCCCTCTTAAAGCACGGAGGTCCAATGATCAGGAAGGCATTACTCCTAAGGTTTCTGGATGCTGCAAATATGCAGAGGTGGAATGATAAGATACGGCCGGTAGAACTAACGGAATTGGACAAACAGGCCCATAAAATGATAATCGCCTATTTGCTCGGCAAATTTGAAGAAGGCAATAGTACTTTCGATTGGGTAGAAATCATCGAGGGTGGCCTCTTCGAACTTTTGCAACGCCTTGTTGTCACAGACATAAAGCCGCAGATCTTCCACAAGATTAAACAGGATGAGGCAAGTTACAGAGAATTGAATCAGTGGGTATTTAAAGAATTGGAATCCATTATCTCACCTTTAGGTGAGGAATTTTGCAAGAAATTCAGAGATTACTTTTTGTCTGACAGAACGGACAACATCAATAAACGGGTCCTCAATGCTGCCCATTTCTATGCTACCAAATGGGAATTCAATATCATAGAACATGCAAATCCTGGCGGCTACGAGATAGACGAGATAAAGAAAAACTTACAGATGGAACAAGAAAAGAATTATGATCTGACAGGTATGGTACAACTGGTAATGTACAACACGCTCCGAAACTTCGTCGACCTATGCGGACAACTGAGGTTTCAGATACGATGGGGCCACGTATACAGAACCCCGAAGACGTCTGTCCTCGGACATATGTTGGTCGTCGCGATACTGTCCTACCTCTTTACCCTTGAAATAAGAGGTTGTAAGAAGAGGTGTCTAAACAACTACTTCACGGGATTATTCCACGATCTACCTGAAGTCCTTACCCGAGACATAATCTCTCCCGTAAAAAGGTCTGTCAAAGGCTTGAGCCGCCTCATAAAACAATATGAAACGGACCAGATGAAAGTGGTGTACAGCATGGTCCCACAAGAATGGCATGACGAAATTAAGATGTTCACGGCGGATGAATTCACCAGTATCGCCACAGTCAACGGTAAGACAGAAAAAGTAAAGAGTATCGATATCAGTAACCGATTTAACAAGAATGAATTCAACCCAAGGGATGGAGAACTGGTAAAAGTAGCGGATGATCTGGCGGCCTTTATAGAAGCGTATTCAGCGATAAAAAATGGGATTAGCAGTCCAGATCTGAATGCTGCCAGTAGTTCCCTAAAGGAGAAATATAGGAAGCAACAGTCTCATGTCGGAGGTCTAAACATCGGGGAAATCTACGCCGATTTCGATTAGAGAATACGGAGAATCCATGGGTGATGAATACCTGGAGATAGCAAATGAAGACGACGAGGTGATTGGTCTCGCCAGTAGGGAGGAGAGCCATAAGAATGGCCTGATTCATCGCTCTGTCCATATATTCGTTTTCAACTCAAAAGGTGAACTCTTCATTCAAAAAAGAGGCAACACAAAAGACCAGTGCCCCCTGTTCTATGATTCGTCAGCCGCCGGCCATGTGGACAGAGGAGAATCCTACTATGATTGTGCAACAAGGGAATTAAAGGAAGAGCTTGGGATTGAAGCAGATATAAAGAAGCTGGCCACCATAAAGGCATGTCAAGAAACCGGATGGGAGCATGTCAACTTCTTTCTTTGCTATAGCGATGATCAGATCACCCTTAATCCGGATGAGATCGAGACGGGGGCCTTCTGTAGCATTGAAACAGTACAAAAGATGCTGAAAAATGAGGAAAACAGAGTGACTCCTAGCTTCAGAAAGCTCTTTGGTATATGGCTGGAACAAAATCGAAAACCCTGAGCTAAACCGTTCAACCTAGAAAAATGAAAAAGTTACTTTGGAGCGAACATCTGCCTGTGCGTTGCCTGTCTGCCGTGCTGGCACAGGCAGGCACGCAGACAGGTGAACAGGATTTTTGGGATACCCATCTTGAAGGTTAAACTACACCAGGGGACATGCGGTAGACATCCTGGTCGTTCAATAATCCCATTTCCAGTTGAGCCCTATTCCCGGCTGGGCATTCGTACCAACCTCACTCTCCACAGTGATGTTCGGGGCAACTTCAAGCTCTACGGAAACTTTACCTCCAAAGGTACCAACACCCTTCCCCACTTCTACGTACACATCTTCCCCCACGTACTTTCCAACGCTAACCGAGGTCTTGCCTTCGGTCTCATCCGATTGTATGACGGCTAATTGATCTACCCCCAGGAGGTCCCGAGTGTAACCCATTAAGTCAAAGACACCCATGCTTCCTCCTACCAGGGCTTTTACTGCCTGGGCAAGCTGTAAAGCCTGGAGAGGGCTAATACGGGCTGCGCTGCGACGGAAAAGGAGATGGGAAAGGACCTCTTCGGAAGGGAGTGGTGGTTCGGATTCCATGTTCACTTGAAGCGCCGAAAGGTCCCCCGAGAGACGGATCCGGACGGTCATGCCACCCATCCTGTTCTCACCAATCACATCCAATTTTATCGAATGTGGGGCAGTTCCATACATAGTGAGGGTTCCTTGGGTTAACACAAAGCGTTTACCGAACAAGTTAACGTGCCCCCGTGTAACGGAAAGGTCCCCTGAAATGACCGGTTCATGAGGACTTCCCGTAATGTGAAGCTCCCCTCTCCATTCCGAGTCTAACCCCCGACCGCGCATAAATACGCGTCCGGGAAGACTGATATCGAGATCAAGGTTCAGTCTGAAAGACTGGGTCCGTCGCGGCACGCCTTTCGGCCTGCCCCCCGTTATCGGTAAATTGATCTCAACAACCTCAAGTTCTACAACTTCTGGCGGAAGGCTATCGGGGATGCGTATCTCCCCCGGCCCGACGGTTAGCTTACCTCCTATTGTTAAATCACTGAGGGAACCAGATAATGTGACCTCTCCACTCACGGAAGCGGTCAGGTCATCTCTACGAAACAACATACTCTTGTCAAGATTAACATTAATCTGAAGGGGGAATCCCCGGGCGGGGATAAGGTCAAGCCGGCCCTTTGCCGAAACGGTGCCAGTCTCACCGTCGATGGCATGCGCTTGTTCCAACTCTATCCTGTGATTTTTTGCTTTGATCAATATATTTACGTCCCTCAGGATGGTTCCCGTTCGTATATTTTCGTAATTCGCCTTTTCGACCCGGGCAAGCCCGGTGACTTCAGGAGTATCCATGCTGCCTCCAAGACCGAGATCGATGGCAAGGTGACCCTCACATTTTTGATCTTCCATATGGAGAAGAATCGGTATGATGTTAAGATTAACCTCCCCTGCCAGTCTACCTTGGAGTTCAGCCTTCGCTGGCAGCGAAAGAGAAGGAGGCAAGAGAGTGAGGACTACGGGAAGCTGAATGCTGGCCTCTGCCGGTTTCTCCGCCAAACCCTCAAGCAAAAGCGTGGCTCGGAGCAGTCTCTCTCTGAGCATGGCGTGAACAGTTATGGTCACCGGGGGGAGTTCCCTGAATTCGGCAGCCGATGGGAGAACCCCGGTGAGCTGGATATCAACGGATGCCTCAGGGTGTTCGGGTGAACCCATCATCCTAAGCCGACCGGCTGCCAAACCAACAAAACCGGGATATCCGATAAGGCTCAGGACCTCCAGGGGGAAAGCTTCAAGAGTAGCGACGAAGGCTACTTCGTCACCCCTTAAGTTTCCCGATACTTCCAGACGTCCACTACCCAACTTCAGTGACACCCCCTCAACGGCAAACCCCTCAGAGAAACGCAGAACGGTCGCTGGTCTGGCAAGAGCTACCGGGTATCCTCCGTAATGTCCCTTAAAAACGTCTAACCTTATCCGTTGGATTTTCTCCGAGATATCGACGTTTCCCCGTGCCTGAACCTCGAATTCTTCTCCTCGCCGCCCCCTCGCATGGCCTTCAAAGGCCACTTTTTTCCCGTTCCCTGTGGCCGTCATCTCTATGGCTTTAAGCATCAAATCATCCCTTTGAAACGTCTCGATCCTGACTTCGGCGGTGCCCCGGGGAGACTTAAGGATATCCGTGATATGGGCGGCCAGTTCTACTTCCCCGGCCTGCCCGAGTCGACTTATAACCTCTTGACCTTTTAAATGGAGAAGGATATCCTGACCGACCTTGCCTGGAACGAACCGTGTTTTGATCTCGGCACTTCCGCCGACATGTTCTCCTAGAACAGCGGATACAGGGGAGAGATCCTCAGCCTTTCCTTGTAACGATCCTTTTGCCATCAGGTTCCGTATATTCAGGTCGATGTTCCCCCCTTACCGCTGTTCTTCCCGGAGCCGTTATTGAAATCTTAGAGAGACTCAGTTCCTCCCCATCCAACGCGAATTTGGTTGTGGCAGTCACCGTATACCCTTGGTTCCGGATCACGAGTTCCAAATGGCCCTCACGTCCTAAAGGTGGGCCAGAAGCACGAAGAGTAGCCGATACATGCTGGAAGGGTATGTTCCTGACGTGGATATTCTCTCCTTTTGCTTTTACCACCATCGTCAGTGCCGATAGAGAACCTCTTACCTTTCCCTCCATTTCCACTGAACCCCTAACCCGGCGACGGGGGGATTTGGACAGCGCTGTCAACTGAGGTAAAGACAGCTGCCAGCGGCCCATTATGGCCTTAGTACCTAAGTGCAGGGAACCCGTACCTGTCAGCTGTGCAGCTTCGGCTGCAAGACGTAATCCAGTGATCGTTAGTTCCTTGTCCTCGGATATTTCGACTGTAGCAGCGTAATCGACCTCAGGGGCAAACGAGGAGATCATTGGAAGGAAGTCCTGCTGCAGCTCAGTGAGTCTACCTTTTATGCTAGCGGAGAGCAAGGGGGCGTCCCAGTTTGCCCTGAGTTTTGCCCGCAATCGGGTAGCCCCTCTAAAGCTATGCGTCCAGTATCCTGCGATCAGGCCGATGTCTCCAACCTCAACGTCCACATCGCCCAGAACCAGCGATCTCCTAGTGTCCACACGTCCTCTGAATGCCAACGCCAGATTTTCCCCTGTAAGCTCAAGCTTGTTGACAGATATAGTTACTCCGGGAGAAACCTCCGCCTCTACGATCCAATCGATCTGCGACACCAGCGGAGGCTGAAGAGCCGGGTAATCTAGCCCCGAGGCACTTCCCTTGCCTTTCACCCGGAGCCCTGGAAAGGGGAAGGAAAGCGGGGCCAGGAGTTCCAGGTGGAGATTGCCCGCAAGGTTAGCTATCCGAAGTCCCGATACTCTCCCCCCATCGAGAGATACGTGAAGGGTTGCACCGGGGTTCTTCAATGACCCGAAGAGGCTTCCCTGGACCGCCAGTCGTCCGGCCAACCCAGTCCCAACGGAGGTCTCCAGGAGTGAGAGATCCTTAGTCGTGAGGGTGAAATCTCCTTTTAACAAAAGATTGGTGATTCCAATTTCTCCTGTTAACAAAAAATTGCTGTGGCCAGCTTCCACCGTCAGCCGATGAACGACCAGTCTCTTTTCTCCTTGAAACCCCACAGCCAGGGAAAATTGGTTCTCACCACTAAGCACCGATGCGATCCGTGCAGGAAGGAAGGAGGGGTCAACCCTAACGGTCCCACTTGCACTCAGCGCATAATCCTTCTCCGCTTTCAAACGGATTTTGACGTCGAGGCTACCAAGGGAACCTACGGTCGCAGTCAATCTTCCCCTCCAGGCCTTGAGCGGCCCTTTGCCATCCAAAGCAACCTTAAGAGGCCCCTTCGTACCGAGAGCAGCAGCT
>JBDRGH010000396.1:0-2343 GCA_043818015.1 Pseudomonadota bacterium | reverse complement strand
GCTGCTCCGTTTTCCCTTAAGAGGTCTACAACCTAGGGGAAGAATGTCAGATGGGCTCCGGAGAGGATGCTAAGTCCCACCACATCAACATCCTCTTGAAGAGCTGAGTTTACAATCTGTTTTGCCGACTGTCTCCTTCCAGTATAAATCACTTCCATGCCGTGATCTCTCAAACCAAAGGCAAGGACCTTTGCGCCCCGGTCATGCCCATCAAGTCCGGGTTTCGCTATCAATACCTTTATCTTTCTTTCTTTTCCCATAAAAAAACACCTCCTCAATCATCTTTTTAAAAGAAATTAGCCACCCCTAATCATAGATAGTCTGACATTCAAGAATCTCCACTGGTACACCGGTTTCCCTTTCTATATCCATATATACCCTTCCTGTTAGGTCCCTTCCCCACCCGCTCAGATTGAATGGTGAAGACGGAATTATCACCAAATCAGGTTCTGCCCCTGTTGATTCAGTATAATCCTTTATATAGTCAATATAATCCTGCACCACCAAGAGATCGCCCATACAAATATTACCCCCAAAAAAACGGTTTGGAGGAACACCAATTTCGATATGAAGGTCCCTCATCCCAGAGAGTGGGGATACCCGGGTGATCTTTTCCAGAATCGGCCTGACGAGAATCGACGAAAGTAACAAAATTCTCTTCGCTCCTCTCTTTTCTATAAGCTCTCGCAGTGATTCTAAATAGCCTGACCTGAGGCCTGTACCCATGAATACAATCCCAACATGGGTATCAACTTCTCTTGAATATGGGTACGAAAATCTGTCTAGATCAAACGTCAAATCCAAGGTACGACCCTCTCTCAAGACCTCCATTTCCAAAGACCGCATCTCACTTTTCTGTAAAATGGATAAGAGATCTCGGGCCTGAGGCCTATTATGGATCAGATTGCTTCCTATCTTTGTTAATATATCCCCCAGTTGCAACCCACTGTGACAGGCCGGAGAGCCTTGCACGATTCCGATAACTTCCGGCAAGTTCTTTTGGTTACAGAACAGCCCCTCTTCATAGATAGCAGGTCTGACTACGATGGGAACTCCGTATTTGCCCCTTATGTCCCTTACCTTCCCAGCAATCGCCTCCCACGTAAAGTCATGGTCGAAAAGTTCCCTTTCTGAAAAGTACTTAGAATACCCAGGTAAACTGATTTCTACAAGATGTGCGCTATTTTCATCAGCATACTCAATTGTTTTTTCCATGTCATCGAGCATCTCTGTCAAAGATCCCTGAGGCCATGGCACAATAACTACACCATAGACAATACTCGCTTTTCTGAGTAAAGGGAGAGATTTGATAGCGATCTCCGGGGTCTTGTCATGCATTAACCTCTGTCTCCTGGTTATGGATGCGCTATGGAGAGCAATATCCAGGTGGAGTAGATGAAAATCTGAAAGATAACGAATCATCTCCTCTGTCAGTGTCGTGCCATTGGTGCAAATTCTAATGACTCGGTCGGTTCTTTTCCTAATTCCCTCCAACACTTCTTTGAAATGGGGATGAATGAGTGCTTCAAAACTGGTTCCCAGGCTGGGGAATAAGTTTCTGCCTCTTTCAGGATAAAAGTAATTAAGGCGGGTGTTTACCTCTTCAAATTCTTCCTCAGGAGATCTGGAAGGGTTCACAAGTGCCAAAGACGGGGGACACCCCCTGTTATAACAAAAAACACAATTGCAGTCACACCTCGTTGCTATATATCCCAACATATCAGCGGGATCACAGGGTGAATCCTCAATCCATTGTGATAGGTCTTTAAGCCTGAAGCCGTCAACGTTCACCACCTTTCCATCACTTTCCATATCTACCAGATCTAGCAAGCTCTTCAGTAGTCGTTGAATATACTCGATAGTTGGTTCATAAAGGGCGGCATTTTTTACACATTGGAAACTGTATTCCGGGCTATGCTTTTGTGCGGCGGATTTACTTCCATTTCCTCCTGATTCCCCCATGGTCTGGGTCGACGAAGGGTTATCTTGTCTCTCACTATCCCGTGTGACGGTGCTCTTATCATCTTTATCAAACAGCCTGTGTATTCGACACCTGTCGTTCATCAACTTAAATCCGTCAATTTTAACGTCAGAGTCTCCGCTGCAGGGAATCACTATGTCCAGGATACTTTGCAGGTGTTTTTTTACCAGATTTAACCTTGAATTACACTTACCGGGGCTTGTGGGGCACGATCGTGGTTATTATCGTCCTCTTCGTGGTCTCGGCGTTTACCGAAAGGACGGACCCCGCCAGATTGGAGAAGATCACAATCAAGTGGGGAGGCCGGCTGGAGCGGTTTAGAGGAATTTCCGACTGGCGATTCCATCTCGCGGTCCTGAGCA
>JBDRGH010000395.1:0-3160 GCA_043818015.1 Pseudomonadota bacterium | reverse complement strand
AGAAATCTTGGATGGAAAATCCGGAGATGCACTCCGCCTTTGCAACCAGGCTTTTTCAGATAGCCTCTGAACAATTAGATGTTAGGGAAGATGACTTGAGAGCCGGAACAAAGAACCCCGCCCGGGACTATGCTCGAGCTTCTGGTTTCCTTCCTGCGACCGTTGGGGTTACCCCTAGCGGAGTTAGCTTGTATATCGGTGGAAATACCCACGGGGAAAACCTAACCACAGAACAGACAAACAAACTCACGGATGCGGTTTTGGGTTGGGCGAAATATGAGAAGAACCCAGTTACCGGAGAGATGGAACTGATGTTCTTCACCGACGAGATGGTGGGGAAACGTAGGGCCGGAGAAAACATACCGGGTGTTCTGGAAAGTGATATCAATAACCTCACTGGAGAGGGATTTCTTTCCGAATGGGCTATTCTTACAGAACCCACATCCGGAAGGAAAGACTTCCAGGCCGGACCGGACATCCTGGGGGACCAGGTGGTAGGGAGAGATAACCTTACTGGGGAAAGGGTCGAGGGGAAAGTGGTAGACTTTAACCAAGAGGGGGGTATCGTCACAATCAATACAGGCACTAAATTGGTAGAATCTAAAATGGGAGATACTAATAAGGTGGATGATACCAATCCAGAGTTTAAACTTCCTCCACTTCAACCCTCCGATGAGATTATGGGTACAAAGGAGGCCGACACCAGAAAACTCGAAGAATATTATTGGAAATTTGGAGATGAGGAAATATCTGAAAGAATTGGTGACCAGCCCAGGAGAGACGTTGGAACAATCGGTAAGGGAAGTGGTCTGTATAAAATCGTTTATGCCGATGGTCATGTAGAAATGCAGGAAGCCATTAGTAATTACGACGCCCTTAAGAATCAATCTAGTGTTTATACCCAGAGCAAACCGATGACGGCGGAGTTAATAAACAAAAAACCATCCGGTAGAAGGTTGGGGGTTTCCATAACCGGAATTCAGAATATTTCGGTAGCTCAGGTGAATAGGGTAATTAATGACCTATCTTATGAGATGGCTCCGGGAACCGTTAGATTCAGGGCCATTAACTCCATGAAGGAGCTAACAAGGGAAGAACGAAGTCGCCTTAGAAAATTTTCTCCAACAGATAAGGCTCTTTTTGATAGAAGACCAGCCGACGGTGGCGCTCCAGTTATTTATATTATGGCAGAAAATCATACGGATGAAGTGGATGTTCGGAGGTCCATCTTTCATGAGACGATTGGTCATCTCGGATTTGAAAGAACATTTGGTCCTGCAAGACTCGTTTGGATATCCCAGGCGGTGAATGAACTTTATTCGTGGAACGAGATCAAGTATATTTACGAGGCCTATGGATTTAATCCTAACACTCCTACCGGAAGATATCAGGCTGCCATGGAAAAAATTGCGGAAATCTCAGAGACTCTTGAGAATCCTGGTCTTTGGAGAAGGTTTGTCGCTTGGTTTAAAGAAATGGCTCGTCAAATTTTTAAATATGACTTTTCCATAGAAGAGGACGATATCCGAGCGTATCTCTGGAGAAGCAGAAACATTCTAAACTCTGAGTCTGCCATGACTCCCGTAGAGATTTATAATAATATGATCGACCAGGCTCAATATGGTGGTCTTTCCTTAACTCTTCCCCTGGGGCCATTGCAGATATCCGCAAGAGCAGATACCAGCCCTGACGATGTTGACAGAGCCAAGAATGCACAGGGTTGGAGGGCATACTACGAAGCAAGGCAACAGAGGAAGGAACACTTTGTCAAACAAGAAGGGCGAGGGGTCTGGAACGATGCAAAATTTGTTAAAGACCTTGGGTTTGCTGAGGCCTTCGGGAGTTTACCTGTATACATTGCAGAATCTCACCCGGAGTTCAAACCCGTATTGGATGTTGAATGGGAAAGAGGAGATGATAGGATGAGGGACAAGCTGCATCTCCTTAGAAATCCAGATACCAACACGGGGGATAACCCCTATCTGGTCCTTAAGGACAGTTCAGCCGTTGATAAAATGTCTGTTTGGTCAGATCAAAATAATGTGTATCTCGCAGATGAATACGCACTTCAAGACAAAGCCAAAGAGATAGTGGGTAGAAAGCTAACCCCGGAAGAGATTGTTGCCTATAATTCCTGGAAGAAAGGGTTTGATCGTGCGGTAGATTATGCCATAAGCAAGCTCTCTCAGACCACCATGGCACTCTATAAAGATAGAACCTGGGGAGCATTGTTTGATGATATTATCTCCGGAAAGATCACCCTGGAACAGGCTCTTGCTACAATTCCGGATAAGAAAGTTCAGACTGAAATTCTTTTTGCCAAGACTTTGACTGACCAGCGATTAAAGAAAATAGCCGACCTGGAAGCAAAACTGAGAAGTTTCGAATTCTATATGCCTCACGTCCGTGGAAACGGGAAATTCGTAGTGAGAGTATTTTATACCGACAATACAAAAATAGATGAGAAGACCGGTATGCCACCTGAAGTTATTATTTGGGCGGAACGATATGAAGACGCCACTAAGGCGGAGATGGCACGGGCTAGATTAACCCAGGCCTTTCCGGATACTAGGGTGGTTAAGATACAGGACAATAAAGTTAACGAATTCATATATGGGTCCTTAAGTGTTCCTTCGATGGAAGCGTTTCTAAAAGAAACCACTGAACGTGTGAAGCAACAGGGGAAAATTGCTCCCGAGGTGGCGGATCAATTACTCGGGGAAGTTTTTAAGAACATAGATGAAATGATTATGGCCCGTGGATTCAGACAACATTATATCCAACGACATAGACCAAATGCTATCGGTGGATACCAGACGGCAGGGCTCAAACAGGTTTTTATGGATTATATGTCCGGCCTGGCGGGCTCCATGACTAAACTTGAAGCCGCCTATAAATTTCACAAAGCTCTCCAAGGAATGCTGGAATCCGGAAAACCGGACCTTCATCAGTATGCAGTAAGATACGTAAACGACATGCTTCGAAATTCAGACGCTCTTGATCGAAGATTAACCGGGCTTAAGGTCATACCCTATACTTGGTATTTAAGCATGAATCTTAGGTTGGCGGCCACTCAGTTTTTCCAGAATGCTGTTACTGCTTATCCTATTCTTTCAAGACTTCAGAAGGAAAACGGAATCAAAGGTCCTGCATGGCTGCG
>JBDRGH010000394.1:0-2336 GCA_043818015.1 Pseudomonadota bacterium | reverse complement strand
ACCCTATCACAAAAATCCAATTTCAACCCTCCCTTCATAAAAGGCCAGATAGTACTTGCTCTCTTCATTTCATCTCCCAGATTTCCACCAATATTTTCTTTTATGTGGCGGTAGATAGTACAATTCGCAACATCCATCGTGACAGAATCTTAACCGTGCATAAACGCGGCGTTTACAGACAGGACACTGAATTCTTTTGCGTTTGTTTTTCCACTTTGGTTTTCCACCAAGTAATCTCGTTCCGTCCGCCCCCCAGACATCCCAATATCCTCTCCAAGTAGCCTCTTTGTCGTAGAAACTGCACATTCTCTCGTTCCACATAAACCCTCCTCGTGCTCTTTCCAATAATTACCACTTTTCATTTCACTTATCTACCAGTAATCTTTCAACTTTGAGTTTGTCTTCTACCTTTCTGTCGATTATTCTTCGGAATAATGTTTCAAGAGCACACTGGACTGTGCTCACTGAAACTTCAATGAAGTTATAGTTTTCCTCATAGACTGATTCGAGAAATTCATTTCGAAAGTTTTCTATTATTTCCGTAAATTTTACTTCCTCTTGCTTTGTTAGTAGCATACGCTTTTACTTTCCCCTTTTGACTGGGGGTAGGGTAGCGGAAACTATAGTAGCATAGACTTTACCGTCTGCTTCGATGGTTGTAATTGTAACCATCGGCACGTTGCAGTAAATGGCAATGCCGATAGCTAATACCTTGTATAGTGTTCGCTTCGCGAACCTTAGACTTCGTCTTATGGTTGTTTGCCACCTTGATATTGAAACTACCAGAAGTCCTAACCGCTACACGACCAACATAAACACCGGCTTTCTTTCCAGTGTTTACAATAGCTTTGACCATATCACCTGTTTGGAATCCGTGAATTCTTTTAAATCGTTTAATAATAACTTTTTTGAACCCATTATGTTCTCCTCCGTTTTATTTGTCTACGGTAATCCCATCAAATTTCCTTTCTTCAATCATGCGCTGCAGGGCGCGTTCTAACATATCAAAAGGATACAGGTTTATATCCGCAATGCGATTATTGCCTAATAATTGCGGCTGTGCCGTGATTGCCCTCTTGTGTTGCCGACACGCTTGACTGGCATACATCCCAAACGCCTTTACAAGGGCGTTCTCATTTAAATTAACGACTCCTTGCTAAATCCTGCGTCAGGTCTCAAACTCGCTGGCACGGGAGACGAAATCTGGTAATTCAGATTTGATGTCACTGGGATGACGGTACAACGGCAGTTATGGCCAGAAGGCGGAAACCATATCTCCCAGATAGGGTCTGATTTGAGATATATCCGACCGTCCATCTCCCTATGGGTCTGACGTGTCCGCTCGTCCATGACTGCACTGTATTGCAATGCAGGCACGTAATCCTCTACGTCAGGGTCGAAATACAGGTCTCGTCTTGCGCCGTTGTAAATATCCGAAATCGCATTTCTGAATACCAACTTCGTGTGGTACTTTTCCATCGGTGTACCCGGTGGAAGCGTCCATGCCTTGCCAGTGTACTGAATTTGCGCTTTCTCTATTGCCTTCACAAGGTCATTAATAAACCAGTCCTCATCTATTGCTCTATACACAATCCGTTGGATTTGACTCACAATATCACGTTCAATGAACCCCGCAACTGTGAATGCCTTTGATTTGAAAGACGAGACGAGTTTTTTCCATTCCTCTTTGGTGATGGGTACTCGTCCAATGAATTGTTTCAATCGTTCCGAAGGCGTGGGCGCATAAGTCTCTTGAAAAGTCTCTTTGAAAGTCAATGTCTGACCAATCGACCGCTCTATCTCATTCACTGCCGTTGCCATTGAAAGCAGATAGACTTCGGCAAACTGATTTTCCATCTCGGTTTCAGCTTCTTTGGTATCAAGGTAGAGATTGCGAATGCCTCTGTAATCCTTATTTTGGAAATATTCTTTTACTTGCGGAATTACCTGAGCCAGTTGTTTGAAAAGAATATCCGAGACTTTTTCCGAAATCTCGTCAACCCACTTTGTCAGAAAGAATTTCGTTTCAGCGTAATTGATTTGAATTGCTTTTTCGTATTCAGTCAAAGGGCGGAAAGGGAACGGTTCTGGCAAAGTCAAATCAATTACTGGCTTTCCTGTTTTAATAGTATCTTGAAACTTCCGAATATAAGGTTGGTTTCGTTGCGGAACATCCAGATAATCTCTAACCCATTCCTCTGAGGGATCAACCGCGCCTGCATCCAAAAGGATTTTGAGTATTTTCGCTTTTTGCTCTTGGTCTTCTTCAGGAGAGATCATTTGAAAAGTCGGCACATTGGCATCAAAATTGTAGCCGACTAATTGAGTGAGAAGCT
>JBDRGH010000393.1:0-7913 GCA_043818015.1 Pseudomonadota bacterium | reverse complement strand
AAGGGAATTTTTCAGGGTGAACCAACTAGTGTTTTATATTACACTTTATGCTGTCCGATGTCAAGTTTTTTAACAGCCTGCAGTTTCCCGAATTTATAGTGAACTCCTTTGTCTCATCGCTAAATAGGCTCCCGCAGTGGGGCCGTGTGGAATAAGCTGTTGCCCAAACAGAAATAGTGAGGACTTTGAAAAAGTATCGCTGAGGCTGAATTAATCCCGATTTATCGGGATTTTGGGGAACCCATCTGAACGAAGCGGAAGATATGCATTTTCAGGTGTCTGAACCCGAAGGGTGAGTTTCTGAAAATGCCTAAAGCAAGTTCTCAGATGGGTCAAAAAATGTATTCTGAAGGACGAAGGGATGCTTTTTCATAGTAAACCAGGTCTCATAGTCAATCCCCCATCAAACACATCCAAAAAAGCTTTGGACGAAGCGAAAAGAAATTTAGGCAACAGACTGGGAACCAGCGAACAAAGGGGATAAAAGGGTTCACTTAACCCTCAACATATTTATACACCTCTATCGCATGGTGAGGACACATAAAACTACATATTCCACAGGCGTTGCAGTCTTCGGGGTTACTAAAACACGAAAGTTGATATCCCAGTGGTGAAAACTGATCCGCAGATAACGTTATACACTTCTTCGGGCAAAAATCTCCGCAGTATCCGCATCCCCGACAGTACGTCTCATCTATGACTATCTCACCCCTTGCCATTAACTCCTCCTCTTTCAAATAACTTTCATCTTCAAGTCTTGCGACATCTTCCCTGGAATACCCTAAACGTCCCCTGTAATCCTCCCCATTATGCTGACCCAGTGACGGCGGTGGCTCTGAGTTTCGGCGCCTCCTCAAGCCCCTTTCTGAACGCATTCAGGTTAAACGTAAGTACCCTCTCTTTTTTACTAAACTTCTTTTCTAATTCCCCTTCTATAAGAGCCGGGGAAATGGAATTCGTTATTCCAACATAGACCCCAATAAGGATCAAGTTGGATCCTCTCCTGTCCCCCATGGCGACTGCCATATTGAGGGCAGGAACGGTCACCATCTCAATATCCTCTCTCTCTACGGTCTCACTTAACCCGGCAGCCTCCACGATAAGATAGCCACCAGTATGTATCCTCTTTTCAAAGAGTTTGAGCTGCGGAGGATCAACCAGGACAACTACGTCTGCCTTGGATAGCACCGGAGAATCTATATCATCATTTGAAAATATAACGGTACACTCACTGGGGCCACCTCTCACACGACTCGAATAGGAAGGAAGCCAGACGGAGTTTTTGTATTGAGACATCGCTGCAGTTGCCAAAATCATTCCGCCCATAAGAATGCCCTGACCCCCCAGACCTGCAATTATCAAATCGGCTCGTTTACTTGCCTCTTTGTCCATAATGATCTCCTCCAAGACATTTATCTGAAACTATAAATCTCAATCAAGCCTGTCAACATTCTTAAATTCCCCGAGCGGGAGTGCGGGTATCATCTTTTCTTCTACCCATTTGATACTCTCCTGAGGAGTCATATGCCATCCCGTAGGACATGCGGACAGGAACTCCACGAAGCTGAAACCGACATTATCAAGCTGTTTCTGAAAAGCGGTTTTTACATACTTCTTGGCCTTCAAATAATTCGCAGGGTTATTTGCGGCTCCCCTCGCAGAGTAAGCAGCACCTTGAACCGTTGCTATCATTTCCGGCATGCGGGCAGGGTAACCCATAGTGGGTCCGCGTCCTTCAGGGGTGGTAGTCGTAACCTGCCCCATTAAGGTCGTAGGCGCCAATTGCCCTCCTGTCATAGCAAAATGACCATTGTTTACCATGATTACCGTAAACTTATCAGCCCGCTGGGCTGCATTGACGAATGCGCCGGCCCCGATTGCTGCCACATCTCCGTCTCCGCCGAAACAAACAACAAGACAATCAGGCAGGAGTGCCTTTACACCGCAAGCCGCATCTATACCCTGTCCGTGATTCGCATGCACACAATCTGTGGAAGTGGTCAGAATAACAGCGAATCCGCAGGCAGAGCTATTGACCAATACCGTCTTTCCCTCAACTCCAAGTTCATCTATCACATCATATACTATACGTGTTATTATGGGATATTGACACCCAGGGCACTCCAACCTTTCCGCTGGATGGTGTGCCCACAACTTAGGTAAGCCTGAAACTAACTTTTTTTCCAAGTGACAAACCTCCTATAGAGCTTTTATTTCTTCATGAGCCGGCATATCTCATCAAGAACCGTATCCGGAAGGATCATTCCCCCATCCGAAGGGTCGTGGCGGGCGAGTGCCCCAAGAAGATGGACGTCCGTCTTGCCCTGGGCACCAATCTTGACATCTTCAACTAATTGTCCCAGGCTGTCCTCAACGACTAAAAACCGACACCCTTTAGAAGCCATTTCTCTTACTATTTGATAGGGGAAAGGCCAGACTGCCAACGGTCGTATCATACCAATTCTGAGACCTTCTTTTCTGGCCACCTTGAGAGCATCCTTTGATACCCTTGCTGTATACCCGTAGGCCACGATGATCAGGTCCGCATCATCTATCAAATAGGTCTCGTACCTGACTTCAGATTCTTTGATTCTTTCGTACTTTTCATTGAGTGCTTTTAACAGATCTAAGAAGCCCGTATACGGGGGGTACGGTGGACTCGGTATAAGACCCTGCATCACGTTCACCACCCGCCGTATACCATCCGATTGATTTGCCCGCCCCCGAATTGCCCAAGCCTTTTCAGGAAGAGGGCCAAAATCGATGGTTTTCGACTCCAGGGGTTCTGCCATCTGACCTAAAAGGCCATCAGTCATGACGATTACTGGATTACGGTACTTATCCGCCAGATAAAACGCAAGTTGAACAAAGTCATGGGTCTCCTGAACGGAAGCAGGAGTCAAGACAATGTTCTTGTATCCACCATTGCCTCCTCCCCAGGCGGCTGAAAGATAGTCCATCTGACCATGCCTGGTAGTACCCGCACCAGGCCCTCCCCTCTGCACCAGAGATATGACGCAAGGCAGCTCACCATTCGACACATGAGACATCCCTTCCTGCATCAAACCCCAACCAGGCCCTGAAGTAGAAGTTAAGGCTCTTACTCCTGTCGCTACGGCACCAAAGAGGATATTTATGGAGCCAACCTCAGACTGGGACTGGATAAAGACCTTACCTCTTTTCGGGAATTCGCTGGCAAACCACTCCGTCGTCTCATTCTGAGGGGTTATGGGATAGCCTATATAGGCATCACATCCTGCGTTAAGCGCACCCCAACCGATCGCTTCATTACCGATGACAAACAAACGTTCTCCCATCCTTACCTCCTGCAGTAGATTCGAATTGAAATTGCTCAGTATCACCCACACGAACCTGTTTACATAGTCGTAACATCTCTCATCATCTCGACTCGAGAAGTTCCAAAAAGGAGTCTATTGTCTCTTTAACCTGAGAGTCAGAGTAACTTCTGGGGTCGGTCATGTCGCCCTCAAAGATCATACTCGGGATGCCGAATTCTTCCAACATAGCCTGCTTTATGTCCAGCTGCCCCATGGATGCGTATCTACAGATCCGATTCGAGTGGAAGACCATCCCATCGATCTTATAGTCCTTAACCAGTCCTTTATAGATTTCTATTCTATCCCTCACCCCCCCGTACATCATACGATTCCCCGGATATCGGTAGGCGAGACTCTCAAAAGGATTGGACGAATCTAGCCGACCACTGAAGCCGAGGGCATAGATATCGATAGCACATATCGCACCCTGCTCCTCCATGTAATTGAGCAGACCCAGCTTATACCAAAGGGGGAACAAATCCCATATAAGTCTGTACCTCTCATTAGGAATTGCCCCTTCTCCCCTGTCTACCCTCTCTTTGATCTCGTCTCGAAGCTCTTTGTAATATTCCACGGTCTCTTCTTTGCCGGATAGCGTCACCACGGGAAACATAGTGGTAAATATATCTGCGGGAGCTACAGGGGTTGGAACCGCTTTCCTCATATCTGCAATTTCCAACCAGAGGCGCCCTGTCTCATCAGAGAGGTCTAACACCTCTTTAAATCTGTCCATATCCAGCTTTCTCTGTGTTAGATCCTCCAGAGCGGATATCAATTCCTTGAACTGGCTGATAAAGTATTCGAGATGATAGGGTTTCAACCCTTCGTCTACCGTATAAGTAGCGTCTATGACAAATAACGGCACATTATAGTGCCTTGCCAGGGCTTCCCACCACTTCACATGGGTAGAGCATGCGTATTCCGTTGCAAGGAGGAAGTCGGGGTCTGGAAGTCCTCTGCCCCCGAAAGGACCCCTCCCTTCGAAGATAGAACCGAGATGATTCCTCGAGTAGGAGCAGAGATCAGGAGAATAACCTCTTGCCTCAGCAGATGTACAAAACTCAGCCGCCAGTTTCCTGGCGGCACACATTGCGCCATAGTTTTCCGGTAAGACAGGAAAGACATCCATTGCGTAACAGATCTCAGTAGGAGCGACAGAGGTAAGCCACGCTACCGGTTTGCCTCTCGATTTTGCCTCAAACGACTCTCGGTAATAGTTCTCGATCAATGAGCCCAATTTTTCCGAAGACCGTAATACCTTTCTCTCTGGTTTTGAATTTGCCACGGGCAGAACCCTCCTTTCTCCCCAACTACTGTCTCATAATGGGTAGTTTTCTGTTATGATATCATCTCCATGAATGCCTGTATTCTCGTCTTAAACTGCCCTTCACCTCCCAGGGTATCATCCGTCTCCAGAAAAAGGTACGGCACACCTTCCCTCTCAAGCCTCTCCTTTAAATAGGGGTGTTCATACAGATGGGTGTCGCAGAACTTTTGGACTACGGAGATTACCCCGTCAGCCTTATACTCCTGAACCTGTCTTACGATATTGTCTATCCTGTCATCCGAAGGGTGTTTACAGGGACAGGGGATCTTCCCCAGGTAACGATTCACCAAGGCGTGAATCAAATCGCCATCGGTATTTACCAAATCCCAAAAATATCTGGTACCGACGCACAAGTCATCTGCAACTATAAGAGCCCCCTGTTCTTCAATGAGCTTTAAAATCGCAATATTCTCAAACTCGGTTCCGGTTACCAAAACACGTAACTTTTTCTTCGGCGAATCATCTGCTGGGGACACTGTCTTCAAGAGGGTGGACAACATGTCGTTGTGCCTCTCCTTTGAGATGACGAACCCTGCCTGAACTGCCCTGTAAAAATCACTCCCCGAAATCTGGGGGTTATCTTCCCCCTTCAACCCGTATAACGTCTTCAACAGCCTGCGGTTCTCATTGTAAACTTCTATCGACCTCTCAAGTGCCTCTTCGGGAATTTCGCCACCATACAGCCCCTCTAATGAACTCTTGAACGCTTTGAATTCTTCTGCCAAACATACCCGTGATTCTTTTGTATTCTTCGCCGGGACGGAGAGGTAGAAATAGTGAGGGACGGCTACATCTCGAGCCCATACACTGTACATATTGCGGATAATGTCGCAGGTTTTGGGAATTACCACGCCGTCCAGATACCCGTACCTTCCTTTTAGAGCCTGGTCAAGAGAACTCCGAGCAAACGAACAGATGTACTGTTGAAGATGAGAATCAGCTTCGGTAATATTTTCCAAAGACCCACTTATTCTCACGGGCAGAATACCGGCTGCATGGATAAGCTCTTCAGGTACATGGCAGCAGTAATAACCGAATATCTTCTTCCCTTTGGCCTTCTCTTCTTTCGCAATATCATGGCGCCGTAGGTAAATGTCATCAAACGCCGAATTCATGTCTCTTTCTCCTTCTCCAATGGTTATTCTGATCTATCGGGATGGACTCGATACAACTAACCACTTTAGTCACCTCGTATCCTATCATACACCCCCCATCCCCAAGATCAACTCTTTTCTCGCGACACGGTTCATTTTGCGCAAGGAGTAGTTAGTGCAGGCTATCACGAGAGCCACCTCTTTCTTCTCTTATAATGCTTCACCTCCCGGTAGCTCTTTCGTTACCCTAGCTCCGAAAGACCAAAGTAAAATTCTTGAACATCTTGGTTCTCTCACAGCTTATCAGCAGGGCCGTCGAGGACCCTCCTACCCCCTCCGTTATTTGGACCTTCCAACTTCTCCTGCTCCCTTTGAACCAGACAGGTTCTGTATTATCCGTTGGGAGCAGCTTTGCCCACGCATCGCTCCAACCTCTGTAGGTACCTAATGGTACGCGGAGCTAGACCCCCTTTGAGGGGCTCACCGGTCTAAGACCGCCTTGACTAATCCTGGTATCCTCACCTTATTGGCCCGGCCTCCTCCAGCCACCAACGGGAACTAGCAATTTCTTATTCAAGTCCGTCTTAAACAGCTTACAATAATCGGTTGACTTGTGTTTATCTGGACCGAAGGTAACCGGGCCAGATATACCAGTCTCAAGGTCTTTTATAGTCTCTAAAGCATCAACCAGTGATTCATTTGTCAAATTCCTGCCAGCTCTCTTGATCCCCTCAGCAAAGATCAGAGCCGCAATCCAACCAGAGGCGTATATCCTGCTTTGGAATTTCTTTTCAGGTTGATATTTGAGACTAATCTCCCTCAATTGAGCCATACCCGGGTTATCCTCATTCCATGAACTGCAGGGGTGAACCGCATAAAAATTTCTCGCCCCTTCCCCTGCCATCTCTATCATTTCCTCACTTGCCGTGTAGACTGTTCCAAATACAGGTATGTCAATCTTATACCTCTTCATCTCTCTTAAGAGAAGGGCAGCAGTTTCGACAATGTGTTGTATGACTATAAAGTCCACCTTGGCCCTATTGAGTGACAGGGCTTGGGTTGTAGCATCCAGCGCACCTATTCCCAGGATCTCGGTATGCACGGGGCGGAGCTTATATCGTTCTGCATTCTTTATCACCGCCCTCAAGCCGGTCTTCCCCCACTCCGTATCGGAGCTCACATAGGCAATCTTTGGATTCTTTGCCTTCATCTCTCTCATTATATAATCCATTATCACCCCTATTGCATCCTGGTAGGTTGAAGAGGTCAGGAAGAAATACCTTTTTGTTGGTGTCGCTATCGTTTCGGTTATAACCGGTGTAATCACAGGTGTTTTTTCCTTTGCTACTTTTGAAAAGAGGGCAATATGGGAACCGGTAGATCCCAGCGCCTGAAAGGCCAGAACCTCATCCTTGTGGACCAGTTTTTTGAACGCGGCTACCGCCATAGGTATTGTGTAGCGGTCATCTTCCGGGAGTATCGTTATCTTCCTTCCATGGATACCGCCTTGATCATTTACAAACCTCCAGTAATTCCTAACCCCCTCATATATGGGTCTCCATGTACCGGCAGTCGGACCTGTCAGGTCTAATATAAAACCGATCTTTATGGTATCCTCAGACACTCCTTTAACTTCCCCCGCATACCCCACAGCCCCTTGGAACAGAGTTAGGGCTGAAACTACAATAGACAGCATGATTGAAAAAAGGATTTTCTTTTTCATTTCTTGTCCCTCCTTCTGGATTAAATTTACCGCCAACCCGCGGCATTGGAAAGGGGAACCACGAATTTGTCCCTCCCCTTGAGCATCATGTTTTCCTTAGATCACTCATCCCATATTCTGTGCCACTCCTTGTTCAGTGTCAGCAAGGCAAACGGCCTCGGCTCCTATTCTTCAAAAAGCCCTGCACCACGGGATGACCTTGCAGCGGTCTCTCCAAGACCCTTCAACGAGGTCGGGTATACCTTTGACAATAATCCGCCACACTTTATATCAGGGATTCAAAAACTCCGGCCTCTCTATCATATTGAACGGGTCATATGCGAATCCCATAGCCTCCCTTACCACCCCAAGTACTTCACCGTAGGTGGCATCGGCCTTAAATGCATCGATAATTGGACGCATTAGATTTTCACCATTCTTTACACTCTCTT
>JBDRGH010000392.1:0-5032 GCA_043818015.1 Pseudomonadota bacterium | reverse complement strand
GTAACATGATGAGCATTAGGACCCGTTCGAAGTTATCAAAGACGTAATCTTTTACTTTTTCCATACTACCTCCAGCTTTTTACGAAATAGGGTACTGCCCGATGCCGGTCTGTCTGCAAGTATCATGTATCTTTACTTACTTGAATATATCGGCGATTATCAAGAGAACTTTAACCTGAATTCGGCGACCAACGGGAATAAGGCGCTTAACATACTAGAAATGCAGGCAAAAATTATCCACAACGCAAACTTTGGTACGAGCACCACGGCCACGTTTGCCGAACTTGCGCCCATATGTGTATCATCATTGCTCCCGGCCTTCCTTTCTCCCACGTTGAAGGTTTCTAAGTCTCCGCTCGCTTGTGCATTCTGTAAGGACCGATCCCTCGTCCGGCGAGTTTGGGAAGTCCTCAATAATATATTCCCAACTATGGTACTAGAAGAGTGGCCAGTCCACGGCGGACTTTATAAGCTTGAACCGAAAGAACTGGGTATTATGCCTGATTTGAAAAAATCAAACGAGACCGATACAGCCAAGCTTCTTTGATCTGGGAAGCCCTCTAAAAACTAAGTTTGCATCTAACAGTTATACGGCCTCCGTCGGTCAATACGAGGAATGATTATAACGGGCGAGGACGAGTAGGGATATCGCAAGGGCAGGGTAGAATAAAAGCATGAATAAATTCAGTCAGTGCCTGTTGGAATTATTATGACCTGGACACCTCAAATTTTTGGCTTTACCATAATTTTCTTCTCCCTTATTTTAATGCTGAGGCATCTTTCTGAGCCTCGTGGACTATCAGAACAACACCCAGTCCGGGCGTGAAGCTTTCCATCGGAGTACACTCGATACATAATCGTTTTCCATCATAGGGCACATTATGCAACGTCCTCGGTTGTTTGATCTTCAACACGTCTCTAATCATACACAAGATGTCATCAGAGAAAAACTCGTCTATTTTCGATGTTAGGAAGGACTCGATGTTATTGCCGAAGACCGCTTGAGCCCTTTTGTTGACAAGGGCTATTAATTCTCCTTCGCCTATTCCGACTAGACCGATGGGTAGATTTTTCACAAAGTCCTGCGAGAAGACCAATACTTCGTCCTTAAATAAGATCTCTTCTGCTTTTTCTCGAACCTTTTGTTCCAGTTCCTCATTGAAAATCCTGAGTTCTTCGTTCTGTTTCTTTATCTTCTCATAAAGTCTCTCATTTTCTCTAAGAAGATCATACTGCTCCAGTGCCCTCTTAATGGTGAGTCCGAGTTCGTCATCGTTCCAAGGCTTCAGGATAAACTTATACACATTTCCCTCGTTGATTGCCGCAGTGATTGAGTTGACATCGGTATAACCGCTGAGGATGATTCGTACGGTGTTCGGAGAGATTTCTTTCACCTGCTTCAACAAGTCTACACCTGTCATTCCCGGCATCCTCTGGTCGGAAATTATGAGATCAATCTGGTTTTCTTGAGTTAACTTCAAACCCTCTTTGGCGTTTGAGGCTGTTAGGACAGTATAATCCTCTCTTCTAAGAAGCCTCCCCAATGCATTCAGGATACTCTGTTCGTCATCAACGCATAGAATCGTGCGTTTGTCCATTTCTCACCTCACTTTCCAGAGCCCTTCTCTTCAGGAAAGTATCTTTCCATTAGTTCTTCTGGGGATATCGACAGATCCTCTTCCGGGACAAAATACGCGTCTTCGAGAGACTCGGGCCTTTTCGTTATCCCTGGATATTCCCTCTCGAGCTCGGTCAGCAAACTGGACTGTTTCCTAGCCTTTTTCAACAGTATCCTTGCTTCGTGCAGAAGGTCGTGATGTTCTAACGCCTGCTTGATCGTTATCTTAAGTTCGTCTCCATTCCAAGGCTTTGTCACGAAGCGATAGACTTCACCTTCATTAATGGCCGAAATGGCGATTCGGCTATCCTCGTATCCGGTAAGTATGATACGGGCAATCTCGGGATATTTTGTCTTCACTGCCTTCAGAAACTCTACCCCGTCCATTCCCGGCATTTTATAATCGGCAATAACCAGATCCACTTTATCGTTTCTCAATCTTCCCAGCCCCTCAAGTGCGTTACGGGCAGTTAAGATACGGTACCCTTCTCTTCTTAACAACCGACTCAGCGAACGTATGATATTTTCCTCGTCATCGACCAAAAGTATAGTACGTTCATTCATCATACAGACCTCTCTTCGTTCTCCGCCACCGGCAATTCCACCGAGAGGGTAACACCTTTTCCAAGATCAGCAATAAGGACTATCCTGCCTCTCTGCTTCTCGGTAATGCCGCTTACAAGCCTCAACGCGGACTCAATCACTTCCGCCGCCTGACGTCTTAAAGACAAACTCGATCAGCCGATATATCTACCTGTTCCCATGCATACTCTTGACCATTGTGGATCCCAACAATATACTATCAGTGCTCATTGTACGTTCCCCTCCGTAGGCAGCTCTATGGTAAAGGTAGAACCCTTCCCCACCGTGCTCTCAACCCTGATCCTTCCACCATGTTTCTGGACAATACCATAGGCCATACTCAACCCCAATCCAGTCCCCTTACCAACCTCTTTGGTGGTAAAGAAGGGATCGAACAACTTGGGGATGTTCTCCGCTGGGATTCCACAACCTGTGTCACTGATCTGAATGCATACACACCCATTATCACAGTAGGTTTTTACACTTATCTCCCCTTGTTTCTCTATGGCGTGAGCCGCATTGACCAAAACATTCATGAAAACCTGATTTAGCTGCTGCGGGTAACAATTGATCTCTGGTATATCACCGTAATCCTTGGTCACTCTTGCCTTGTATTTGAGCTCATTCCAGACTATGTTCAACGTACTCTCCACGCCTTCATTGATGTCTGCATATTTCAACTCTCCTTCGTCAACGTGGGAAAAGTCCTTCAGGTTTTGGATGATTTTTCTTACCCTTTCGGTTCCCTCCAGAGACTCCGCAATAACCGTTTCACAATCTTCAAGGATAAAATTCAAATCGATCTCCGCTTTCACTTGTTCAACCTCATTATAAAAAGTCGATATTCTTTCATCCGTGGAATGTTTGAGAATCTCCTCTCCATCTTCAAATTTACGTAGAAGCTTCAGAATATCCTTCGTATGACCACCTATGGTACCCAAATTGCTATTGACAAAGGCAACAGGGTTATTTATCTCATGAGCAACGCCTGCCGCCAGTTGGCCGATAGATGCCAGCTTTTCCTGCTGGAGGAGTTGGGATTGGGTTTCCTTCAACTCTCTGTTTTTCTCCTTAAGCTGTACTAAGGCGGTCTGAAGGGCGCCTGCCTTTTTATCCACCAGCTTTCGTTGTGTAATCAACCTTTGGTTGGCATGCCTAAGCTTCTCGTCCATCTTGATGTGATCCGTTACGTCCCTCAGAGTGCCTATCAAAGCTGGATGACCTTCGTAAGGCGCGGTTTTTATACTTGCCTCGACGTAGATGCGGGTTTGGTCTTTGCGGATAGCCTCGTACAGCGTCGGCATCGCCAGACCTTTCGTTGCTCTTTTGGTATACCCTTCCCGTCTGGGTGCTGATTCCCGTGGAGCTAACGTGGTAAAACTCTTGCCACTAAGTTCGTCGGGTGCATATCCAAAAATATTTTCAAAGGCTTTGTTAAGATAGGCAAATTTCCCCTTTTGAATCACAAAATACCCGTCTATCATATCCTCTACGAATGACCTGTATTTTATTTCGGATTCCTTTAACCTCTCCTCCAGGTTTTGTCTCTCCGTTATATCCTTACATACGAGCAAACCACCAGTGCTTTTTCCGTCTTTGCCTCGTAAGACGGCAACAGACAGGATGGCTGGGAGGTAAGCGCCGTCCTTTCGCTTGATGAGCGTGTCGTAACTGTGAATCTTATCCTTCTCGTTTAGCATTCTCTGTAAGTTTTTTGACCCTTCCTCGCCTTCAGGCCAATATCTGGATATGTTCTGGCCCACTTCTTCTTCTCTCTTGCGGCCGGTCATGTTTTCCAGTCCCGCATTCACAAAAGTAATGACGCCTCTGTTATCAGTTATTATTATTCCATCCACGATACTTTCAATTATGTTCTCCAGGTAGTTCCTGGCCTTCTCTACCTCTGTTTCGAGCCTTTTTACCTCTGTGGTGTCCCAGCTCGTACCGATGGTTCCAATAGTCTCTCCAGCGTGGTTCTTCAAAAGTGATACTGACATGCTCGCCATAAAAGTAGCTCCATCTTTCCGCCTTATTTCCACCTCATAATTCTGTGCCGACCCGTGCTCTTTTAGCAATTGCTGCAGATTCCGTGCCTCTTCGTATCCTCTGACATAGTATTGATCTGCCCGTGTCCCAACCCGCTCGTTTCTCTTGAATCCGCTTATCTCTTCGGAACGCCGATTCACGTATGTGATGATCCCTTTTGTATCGGTGACCACTACAGAATTGGGGGAACTCTCTAAGACACTCTCCATGAAACTGGTAATCTCACGGAGTTCATTTTCAAGTCTTTTTCGTTCGGTGATATCTTTACATATCCCGAGGCTTCCAATAACGTGTCCATCTTTATCTCTTGTCAGTGAGAAGGAAACTATGACAGGCACCTCCCTCCCATCTTTCGTGAGAAATCTAGTCTCATAATTTTTTATGCTGCCTTTTTCATCTAGGAGGCGCTTGATCCTTCTGGCTTCATCCGTGCTGTCAGGATAGACAATGGATGCATGCTGACCTAAAATGTCTTCTTTCTTATACCCGGTCATTTCAAGCATCGGCTGATTGACGTACGTAACGATTCCCTTTTCGTCCACGACTGCGAAAGGGTCCGTGATTCCCTCGATCAGACTTTCAAGATAATCTTTGGCTTCCTTCAACTCACGTTCCAATTCCTTTTTATCTGTCATATCTGTAGCAATCTCTATGCTTCCTGTTCTCTTCCCCGTCGCATCTTTTACAAGGAAAACAGATAAAAGGGCAGCAACTTTTGTACCGTCCTTCTTCATGAGATTCGTCTCGTACTCGATTACCGTGCCCTTATCTATCAACATTCTGGTG
>JBDRGH010000391.1:0-3755 GCA_043818015.1 Pseudomonadota bacterium | reverse complement strand
AGCAATGCAATACTTTCCTTTATCTGGTTTCCTTCGATTGAGAGTATGATGCCCCCAAATTCATAAACGTATTCGAACCTGGGATCTAGGGTAGTGGTAACATCCAAAATGTGATAGAGCCACTCGTATCTCTTGTCTGTAAGGTAATGTCCCCCAAAATAGGTCACCGCTTTAACCCATAAGAAATCAGCAAGCAATTCATCGAACCCAAGTGCAGCTGGTTTCAGAAATCTCCCTGAAGGAAGGTAGAGGAGGCTCTCAAAATCTCCCTTGTCTTTCTTAATGCCATCCAACCTTAATTGAAGAGAGAATGTGGCACCAAATAAGAGAGGGACTACTACAAATACCAGGTACCTCTTAAACTTCATCTATCCTTCCCTCTAAGTACTCGATCAATCCGATCACAGGACTGACCCAGATTTCGTCCCGGTCTTTAATATAGCCTAACAGCTCCTGATAAAAATTCATCCTCTTGCGCAGGATGCATGGGTGGAAATTTAATACTGTCACTCCTCCAACCTCTATTATCCCATCAATCATCCCTCTCATCAATTGAAGGGCCTCTTCATCCTTCAGACAGTGATCCCTGAATATAGTGCTGTCCTGAAGGCACAAAGGTACTTCCCAGATCCCCAGTCCAGGATAGCGAAATGGAAAACAAGTCTCCACACCCTGCCAGAAACTGCTCGTGCAGGCTAGAGAAGAGTCATACTTAAAATCAAACTCTTTCAAAACCGTTAACAGGTTCTTGCTGATCGATAAAGCCGGTGCGCGAAAGCCCTTCACTTTGAAACCCATTTCGCAAAGAGCCCTCTCTATGTGTTCCCTTATGAGAGAGGGGTGCCTGTAGCTTAGGGCAATATCATGGGTGTAACCATGTAGGCCTACTTCAAACCCGTTCTCCATGATGTATCGGAGTAAACTTCGTTCGCATTCGTATCTCCCTTTAATCAAGAAATTGTATGTGGACCTGACGGAGTATTGTTTCTCCAGCTCCACCAGTTCTTCTACAAAATCGTACCCTTCGGCGAAATCCACGTCATGGGTTAAACATATGACTCCTTTCTTCCCAGAAGCCCATCTTAGTCCAGGGGCTCTCAGATTGGTCTTGAGATCCTGATATAATTTTATAACATCCCATTCCCTTACGTCTTTATACCCTTTTTTGCCTGTCAAACACTTAATCAATAACATCTTTCTCAAGATAGTGGTCAACATATAGTGAGCTCGAGGGGGGGGTGCTACTAAGGATGATCTGAACCAACTTCCGAGCCTTTTGTTCTAGAACTGATCTGCTGTTGATATCGAGCCTTTTTCTTAAGAAAGCTATATGGTCTCGGTTTAGAGGATCCTTCTCTATCTCTTCGAAAGGAATGCCTAGCCAGAGCGCTATGCTTTCAACGATCGTGTCATTCATCTTCCTTCCCATGCTTCCGGGCATAGACTACCATCTTTCGCCCGGTACCTAATAGATAATCGACTAACATCATTATTTTCGCTCCCATCCTCGCCCACCAAGGAAAACTGTAAGGCTGGAACTGCAGAGAATAGGGTTCTTCGGGGAACACCTTTAAGACCTTAAATCCTTTCTTCGTCAGCATATGGCGGATCGTGCTCCGAGAGAAGAAATAGATATGTTCGTAGTCGTACATTGCCTGAAGGTAAGGAAGCATTAATCCAGGGAATAGTCGATACAGGAGGTGGAACATTCCCGTCAAGAACCACCCCTCGTTGTGTGTATTTATGGCCAGAATCCCACCTTTTTTCATCACTCTAGAAATTGTGCCAACCGTTTGTTGAGGATTCTGAAGGTGCGCTAGAACCCCCCACAGGGTTACCAGATCAAAGTACTCATCAGGGAAATCCGCTTCTTCTATCGTACCCAACGTAATCTTTAGGCCAAACCGATCTCTGGCGAAATTTACAGATTCGGGAGATAGCTCCAGTCCGTAGACATCCCAGCCTCTCTCGCTCAATAAATTGAGGAAATGCCCTCTTGCACACCCCACGTCCAATGCCCTTCCCGGAGAGACGTATTTACTTATCCTTTCATACTCGGCCTTCAGACTATTCACCCTTAAACTTATCATCTGATCTGAATCGCCCCAGTTTTTGCTATATTCGTCTTCCTGATACATCCTTTTGATATCCTTCTCACTAGGCTCCCAATTGACATACCGCAACTTACACTCCCTGCACTGAACAATCTGACGGCCGTGAAGCGAGAAGAGGACCTTGGCGTTTTTCTTGCCACACAGACCACATTCTTTTATGTTCTCCCTATTCATTTTAACCAACTGGCCTAGAACCTCAGCGGCCTCTTTGTCCAGAAAACAAAACCCAAAAGCCCAGAGATGACGGACGTAGATAGGATTAGAAGAGAAAAGGCGATGGCTGCTTCTTTGGTGGAGCCCAGATAAGGAAAGAGCACTACGAGCGCCCCGTCCCTAGTGCCTATTCCGGCGATTGAAATAGGTATCAAAGAGATCAAGGCAGATAGGGAGACGCATGCTGATATATACGAGAACGACAGGTCAATCTTTAAGGACAGTGCCAGGAGATAATGCAGGACAAAGATGACTACCCATTTTATCAGGGTGATTGCAGCCAGTAAACTTATCTTACTCAAATTTAAAGTGTGAACATCTTCAAAAAAATCCTTGATGTTCGATTCAACGGGATTCTTATATGTGGAAGGGACTAGCTTAAAAAACCTATTTGCAACCATATCCTTCATACCTCTACCTTTAAGAAAGTAGAAGAAGCCTATGATGATTAAGGCCACAGAGAAACTCAATGAGATGGGGAGAATTGGATAGCTTTTGAGATAGTCAACAAAGATTAACATACTAATGAGGCCAAAAAGGAAGAGCGCTAGGAGATCGTATAGTCTGTCCACAAGTACACTGAAAGACGCCTTGCCCATAGAGTGGCCGGCATCCTTCAGATAAAAAACTCTTACCAGATCACCCATTTTCCCGGGGGTGATTAATCCCCAGTATATCCCTGCTGCATACGCAGCGAAACATTCTTTCAGGCCATAAACAATCCCTTGAAACCTCATCAAAATCTGCCATCGCCAGGCCTTGCCCAGTATTACTGGGATGAGTAACACCAACGCGAGTACATAATAGCCCAATCCCATCCTGCTGAAGATACGGGAAAAGGTATAGAAATCGATCTTAAAGAGTATGAAGACCAGAAGGAGGAAGCCAAATATCCGCAAGAAAACCTTTGTGCTGTACATTCTACCCTCTATTCGTTTCCCCGTCGACTGGCGACGATCCATTCCCGTATCCTGGAGAAGAGCCCCAACGCGCCCCTCACATAGACCATAAATTCGGCAAAAGAAGAGAGATTCCTTATAATCCTATATATCTGGCCCGGCCGAAGATAGAACTTAAGGTAAGCCTTAGAGATATATTTCTGTAGATCGGCTTTACTCAAACCTTCCAACCTGATGAGAGGGGTCACGCCTTTCGGCACATAGTTATCCCAATTCATCATCTCTTCAGAATTGTGAGCGAGATTCCTGTAGTACTCTTCTGTCCCCGGGAAGGGGGTCATTATATTGAAGGACCCAATAATAGGATTCAGTTCCAAAGCAAAGCCAATAGTCTTTGTAATAGTATCATGGTTATCCCCTGGATTGCCTATCATGAACCCTGCCATCGTTTTGAATCCAAGTTGATTAGCAACCCTCAAGGCATCTCTAGACTGTTTCACGGTTGTCCCTTTCTTGATGTTCTTCAGTA
>JBDRGH010000390.1:0-4019 GCA_043818015.1 Pseudomonadota bacterium | reverse complement strand
CTGTGGAAGCACTGAGCGAAGGGATAAAGGGGTTCACTCAAATAATGCCATATTATCAATGAAAGCATGGTGTTCCGAAAATACTTCGCCAGAAACTGGGGGAACTCCAGTAATGGTAACGGTTGTTGCAAGGAAAATTTTTTATTTATACTATCAAAGTTTTCACCAAAACAAAAGAGAAAGGAAGGAGTTTTTGTCTAAAATAATGATTGATAATATCTAGCCCGTGGGCTATAGTTTCTTTGGTGGTAACAGGCATCTCATTGCAGTTACATAAACTCTTTTCGATTACATACCGGAAATTAAAGAAGTCAATATGGGGAGATAATCAATGAGTGAAACGAGGGAGATAACTATATTGATGGTCGACAAACAGGTCCTTAAGCTTGCGGAACCATTAGCAGAATTTCTAGACATGTCTGGTGAGGAATGCGCGTATACAGTCACGAGTTGCGATAACTATACTGAGGCGTTATCCATGTTGGATGGGGTGGACGTAGCGTTAGTAGAACTCGACCTGACCAAGGAATACTCCATGGCTGCGGATGCAGATTGCCTCCCATGGATAAAGGAGGATAACGCTGGATACAGATTTTTAGTCTACCTTAAACAGGAATATCCGAGTATCAAGGTAATTATGCTGGTTGATTACCCTGCATGTGAGGATCCTGGACCAGAGATGTCCGATATATGCAGTAAGGGAGCCGAGGGCTATGTGGTAAAGCCGTTCGTTGTGACGAAACTGATCGAAGAGATACACCGATTCTCTGTAGCTGCACCGTAAATAAGGGGGTGATACTCAATGGAAGGAAGTAAGACATTAATAGTGGCCCTTTTGGTTGCAACCGTTTTCTGTTGGGGATCAACCCCGATAATAGAGAAGATGGGGTTGGCAAAGGCGTCTCCCATAGTTGGGGTTACTATAAGGAGTTTCGCTATAACATTTGTTCTGTTGGTGATTGCCTTCCTAACGGGTAACGTGAAGGATCTCATCAATACCGACATCAAGACTATCTTTCTATTTTCCTTAAGTGGAATTTTAGCAGGCTTATTGGGTATGTGGACATACTACGCAGTCCTTAAGATCGAAGCAGCTTCCAAGATTGTTCCACTTGCTGCCACCTATCCTCTGGTAACAGCTCTACTTAGCGTTTTGATTCTGGGCGAAGCTCTAACACTGCCCAGGATAATCGGTACCGCTCTCATTGTTGGGGGGGTATACTTGGTGAAGTGAGATAAGAGTCTATGTTGAATTCATCCCAGCTGTTTTAAGCCCTCCTCAACCCTATCGAGGCCCCTCTCAATATCTTCGAAGGAAGTAGCATAGGAGAGTCTGATATAATCATCGTCGCCGAAGGCTAAGCCAGGCACTACAGCGACCCTGACAGCATCCAGGAGAAAATCGGCTAGACCGGTGGAGTCTTGTATTTTCTTCCCCTTATAGCTCTTTTGGTAAAGGGGTGAAACCCTCGGGAAGGTATAGAAAGCGCCCATAGGTTTTGAGCATGAAACACCCTCAATCGAATTAAGCCTTTCAACCATATACTTTCGTCTTCTGTCAAATTCTTCCACCATTATATGCACACTATCCTGAGAGTTTGTCAACGCTTCAACACTCGCCTTCTGGGCGATAGATGTAGGGTTAGAAGTACTCTGGCTTTGAATCTTACTCATTGCCGAGATTATTTCTGGAGGGCCGGCTCCGTACCCGATCCGCCAACCAGTCATAGCATAGGCCTTTGAGACTCCATTTACGACGATACTCAGGTCTTTTATTTCTTCTCCCAGCGATGCAATACTGGTAAAGGGGAACCCATCATACGTTAACTCTTCATACACCTCGTCAGAGATCACAAGAAGATTGTTCTCAAGCGCAACGTCTGCGATCCCTTTGAGTTCTTCAGCCGAATACACCGCGCCTGTGGGGTTGGAAGGACTGTTGATGACCAGGGCCTTCGATTGAGGAGTTAAAGCCTTCTTCAGGTCCTCAGGCTGAATCTTAAAGCCATTATTTTCATAGGTTCTTACGAAAACAGGAATACCATCTGCGAGCAGGGTCATATCAGGATACGAAACCCAATATGGTGAAGGAATGATGACTTCATCTCCTTCGTTAAGGATGGCCTGAAAGATATTATAGAGGGTGTGTTTTGCTCCACAGGAGACTATGATCTGGTTGCGGCCGTAAGTCAGGCCGTTTTGCTCTTTGAATTTCCTGATTATGGCATCCTTTAGCTCATCAATTCCGTCCACAGGCGTATACTTGGTGAAACCCTCATCGAGGGCCTTAATAGCCGCTTCCTTAATATTTCGGGGGGTATCAAAATCAGGCTCACCCGCCCCAAAACTGACAATATCGATGCCATCTGCCTTCATTTTCTTTTCTTTGGCTGACACAGCCATGGTTGGTGAAGGCTTTATTTTCTGAACTCTCTTGGCCAGAACCATGATTTTATTTTCCTCTTAACGTTTTAGATAAGTTCGTAACCTCGGTTTGCTTGCTTGTATTTCGGAAACTTCTCCCTTAATTTTCTATCGACAATGTCGGGCACAAGTTCCTTCACAGCACCACCCATACTTGCCACTTCTTTGATTATCTTAGAACTGATATAGAACCACCGGTAACTGGTCATAAGAAAGACCGTCTCCATATGTCTATCCAGTTTCCTGTTCATGAGCGCCATTTGGAATTCGTATTCGAAGTCGAGTACCGCCCGAAGTCCTCTCACTACTACATGCACATTGGATCTATCCAAATATTCGACCAGCAGACAGTCAAAGGAGTCTATGACAACCCTCGGATCATTCTTGAAGATGTCCCTGAGTATCTCCACTCTTTCTTCTATCGTAAACAAATTGGTTTTGAGTTGATTCAGTGCAACGGCTACTATAAGCTTATCGAAGATGTTAAGCGCCCTATTTATCAAATCTATGTGACCGTTGGTAACCGGATCGAATGAGCCTGGGTATACAGCAAGCTTATCCATAACGCTCCTTTTTGAATAGAGATTAGATTTTTCTACTTCTGAATGGCTAACCCTATGAGGCCCGACCCCACCAAGATCAACAAAACTCCACAGGGCATGGTCCTTCCAAAGAGAGTGAAATTCGGTGATACAATCTTGATTATCCCGTCAATGGCAAAAAGGATGCCCCCCAACTCCGAATAGAATCTTGGTTGCAACCTTCAAAATTGGTTACCTCCTTTTCGTAAGTTGACAGGTTGTTGTGGGTTCATCCCTCAATCCTTCTCAATAGGAAGAACGAGACGGTTGTTGTACCATACCTCCTTTGGTCATCCAACAGTAACCCTTCTATGTCCCCCTCTACCGTTTCCGAAGAAGAGTGCTCGCCTATAACCATGGTATTATCCTTTGAGATCTGCGAGCGAGATATTCTCACCAGTGTGTCTCTGAAGATGCCGCTTCTATAAGGCGGGTCCAGAAATACAAAATCGAACCTGTCCCCCCTTTTCTCCAGAATCTCAATCCCCTTAGCTACCGTGGCTCGTATTATTTGACCCTTTTCGATTAACCCACAATTTCTGAGGTTCTTCTCCAATACAGACGAAACGTGGCGATTACTCTCAACGAACACTGCTTTCGATGCCCCACGGCTCAAGCCCTCTATCCCTAAGTTTCCGGTCCCCGCGAATAGATCCAAGAGCTCTTTTCCTTTGAAAGCACCGGGGAGTATGTTAAAGATCGATTCTTTGACCCTATCGGCGGTGGGGCGTGTCTTAAGTCCCCTGACAGAGAATAATCTCTTACCTTTAGCTATTCCACCGATAACCCTCACTGATTTCTCACCGTGATAAGGCCACTGGCCTTTCAGTAAGAATACTGAGCAAATAACTTCCGTGGCATTTTAGCATATGACCATGGTTTGTCAAGACCTTTCAAACTGGCGTTTCCCGAGTTTATAGTGAACTCCTTTGTCTCTTGGCGAAATTTGCTGGAGCAGTGGGGTACCCATCGAGGGTGAGCAGGAAGGGGAAAGTATTCCCCAATTGCGAGCCC
>JBDRGH010000389.1:0-9321 GCA_043818015.1 Pseudomonadota bacterium | reverse complement strand
CATAGCTGTATTTTTGGGTCTCATCGACATTGGATTGTCAAGGTTAATCAGGGTCGTTCTAGGTTGAAGTGAGTTACAATTACGATGGCAAAGAAGTGGTACGTGGTTCATACCTATTCGGGCTATGAAAACCAAGTCAAGGCAGCCTTGGAAGAGCGGATAAGATCCCACAAGAAGGAGGAATTCTTTGCCGAGATCCTTGTTCCTTCAGAAAAGGTTGTTGAGCTTGTTAAGGGTCAGAAGAAGACTTCTGACCGAAAGATTTTCCCCGGATATATATTAATCAATATGGATCTAAATAGCGAGACGTGGCATATTGTTAGAAATACACCTAAGGTTACAGGGTTTATAGGTGGAAAAAGCAACCCCATGGCTGTTTCGGATGAAGAAGTAGAGGAGCTATTGAATCAAATCAGTGAGGGGACTGTTAAACCGAAGCCCAAAGTGCTATATGAGAAAGGTGACACTGTTAGAGTAATTGACGGCCCCTTTACCAATTTCAATGGTGTTGTTGCGGAGGTTAAACCCGAGAAGGGGAAGTTAAAGGTGTTGGTGAGCATCTTCGGGAGAGCCACACCGGTAGAGTTGGAGTTCCTTCAGGTTCAGAAAACTTAATTTGGGAGGAGATCGATGGCTAAAAAGGTGATTGGGGTCATAAAACTTCAAGTTTCAGCAGGTAAGGCGAATCCTTCCCCCCCAGTAGGGCCGGCCCTGGGACAACACGGGGTGAATATAATGGAGTTCTGCAAATCTTTCAATGCCCAAACGCAAAAGCAAGAAGGTATGATAATACCTGTCGTTATTACCGTATACGCGGATAGATCCTTTAGTTTCATTACCAAGACTCCTCCTGCGCCTGTTTTGTTGAAGAAGGCGGCTGGCATTGTGAAAGGTTCTGCGGAACCAAATAAGGTTAAGGTTGGTAAGGTTAGCCATAAACAGATTGAAGAGATTGCTAAGATGAAACAGCCTGATCTCAATGTAATCGATCTATCTGGAGCGATTAAGACCATACAAGGAACAGCGAGGAGCATGGGTATAGAGATAGCAGAAGAATAATTATCCACAGCGACATGAATTGAAGTATGGAGAAGGAATAGTGGTAAGAAGGGGCAAAAAGTACGTAGATGTACTAAAGAGAGTTGATACAACAAGAAAGTATGAACTGGAGGCAGGGATTGAAATTGTGAAGGATAGTTCGTACTGCAATTTCGATGAATCCATAGATATTTCCATTAGGCTCGGTATTGATCCCAGAAAGTCCGACCAAATGGTGAGGGGAAGTGCAGTATTACCCCATGGAACGGGTAAAGAGGTTAAGGTTTTAGCTTTTGCAAAGGGAGAAAAAGAAAAGGAAGCAAAGGAAGCTGGAGCTGATTTTGTTGGGGCTGAAGATCTGATCGATAAAATTGCTGGGGGATGGACAGAGTTCGACAAGGCTGTAGCTACTCCCGATATGATGAGTCTGGTTGGAAAGGTGGGAAAGATTCTGGGGCCAAGGGGACTAATGCCCAACCCCAAGGTTGGTACTGTGACTTTCGATATTGGCCGGGTGGTCAAAGAGTTAAAAGCTGGGAAGATTGAATTTAGGGCTGATAAGACGGGTATAGTTCATGTGCCGGTCGGGAGGGTCTCTTTTAGTCTCGAAAAGATATTAGAAAACATTACTTCACTCCTTGATGTTATTATTAAGGCGAAACCACCTTCAAGCAAGGGAGTGTATTTACGGAGTATAGCTCTTGCTACGACTATGGGCCCCGGAATAAAGATCGATCCTTCCCCGATTCGGGGGAGATTAAAGTAGGACCTGGTGGGGGACACAGCCGAGAACCTTAACTAGCCATAACCTATTAATATAAAAGACATTTGTCTTTTTTTTCGAAAGAACAGGAGACTTTTCCTAATCCCTGCTTGAAAAGGAGGGTTGAATACCGTTGGATAGGAAATCAAAAGAAAAGGTTGTTTCAGAGCTGCATGGGAAATTTCAAGAAGCAAAGGTTGCCATTCTTACCGACTATTGTGGCCTGAATGTTGAAGAGATAAATAGGCTAAGAACGGAGCTTCGAAGCGAAGCAGTGGAATATAGGGTTGTTAAGAACACTATTGTGAGACTCGCCGCTAAGTCTACCGAGTTAGAGTTGCTGGAGGAGTATTTTAATGGTCCTACTGCCATTGCTATCAGTTGTCAGGACCCTATACCTCCTGCCAGGGTTCTCATGAAGTTTAATAAAGATTATCCAAGGTTGGAGATTAAAGCCGGGGTATTAGGTGGCAGGGTTATGAGCGCTGAGGATATTCGATTGCTTGCCGAAACTCCTAGCCGAGAGATACTGCTGGCACAGGCTCTATCTTTACTTACCTCGGTTCAGACACATCTGGTGAATATTTTGAACGGAATACTTCTAGAATTTATTTGCGTGTTGGAAGGGATCAAGGAAAAAAAGAAGGAATAGCCGAAATGAATTTAACTTAAGGGGGATTAACATATGGCAAAAGTTACTAAAGAAGATGTTACTAACTTCATAGAGAATATGACGGTTCTCGAACTTTCAGGGTTTGTGAAGGAATTGCGAGAGAAATTTGGGGTTTCGGCCTCTGCTCCGGTCGCTGTAATGCCAACTGGCCAGGCAGCCGTCGAGTCTCCTGCGGAGGAGCAAACGGAGTTTAGTGCAGTACTGACAGCAATAGGTGACAAAAAAATCCAAGTTATTAAAGTAGTTAGAGCGCTTACGGGGCTGGGACTAAAAGAGGCTAAAGACCTCGTTGAGAGTGCACCCAAACCTGTTAAGGAGGGGATCCCTAAGGAGGAGGCTGAGGATATCAAAAAACAGTTAGAAGAAGTAGGTGGTACTGTAGAGATCAAATAGACGATTGCTTAACCCGGCAATGCCGTGAAACGGGACTGTTGTTGATGCGTCTTATAGCTTCTAACGGGGTGTGCGTTTAGTGTGTGCGAAAGAGGAGTGAATATGGATCACTCAGTATTACTCAATAATCGTAGGATACGAAAAAGTTTTGCGAAGATTCAAACAATTATCGATCTCCCGGACCTGATAGATATCCAAAAGAGATCCTACGAAAGATTCTTACAGAGGGACCTTCATCCAGACGACCGAGAAGATTTTGGGCTTCAGGGTGTATTTAGGAGTGTTTTTCCCATAAGAGACTTCAACTTGGTTTCATCGCTGGATTTTGTGAGTTATAGTATGGGAGAACCGAAGTACGGAGTGGATGAGTGCGGTCAAAGGGGAATGACATACGCGCTCCCGCTTAAGGTTACTGTGCGGCTGGTTGTTTGGGATGTTGATGATGAAACTGGAACCCGAAATATTAGGGATGTTAAAGAGCAGGAGGTCTATTTTGGAGAAATTCCGTTGATGACCGAAAATGGAACTTTTGTTATCAACGGAACTGAGAGGGTAATAGTCAGTCAATTACATCGGTCTCCAGGTATATTCTTCGATCACGACAAAGGCAAAACCCACGCCACTGGCCAGTTGCTTTATTCTGCTAGGATTATTCCTCAGCGGGGTTCGTGGATAGATTTAGAGTTCGACCCTAAAGGTATACTCTATGTACGTATCGATAGACGACGAAAGTTTCCAGCAACGGTTCTCCTCAAAGCTCTAGGATATTCTACTGAAGAGCTATTAAACTATTATTATAAGTCCGAGAGGATCATAATTGATCATGATATGATCTATAAGAGCGTAGTTCCTGGCATCCTAGAAGGGGTCAAGGCTTCAAAGGATATTATACATCCAGAGACGGATGAAGTAATCATCAAGAAAGGGAGGAAGATAACCCAAAGTCTTGTTCGGAAGCTGACTGAAGCCTGCATTAAACATATTCCCATTGGAGTTGATGACGTATTGGGACGCATTAGCCCGCATGCTGTACTTGACCCTAATTCAGGAGACGTTGTACTGGAGTGTAATGAGGAACTTACCCCCGAAAAATTTGAAGAAATGAAAGCTAGAGGGATAAAAGAATTTGACCTGCTTTATATGGGCGATGGAAGTGTTGATTCGTCATTACGAGATACACTGACAATTGATCGGATACTAAATGTTGAGGAAGCAATCATTGAGATTTACCGAAGATTGCGTCCCAGTGATCCGGCTACCACGGAAATGGCCGCTATATTTTTCAACAATCTTTTCTTTAATGCAGAGCGTTATGATCTATCCGAGGTTGGTAGATTAAAATTGAATTACAAGTTAGGGTTAAATATTCCCTTAAGCCACAGGACCCTTAGAAAAGAAGACATTCTGGAAGCCATGAGAGTGCTTATGGAGCTGAAGAACGGAAAGGGATCCATAGATGATATCGATAACCTGGGAAATAGGAGGGTTAAGTCAGTCGGGGAACTTCTCGAAAACCAATACCGTATCGGTTTAGTTCGCATGGAAAGGGCTATCAAGGAGAGAATGAGTTTACAAGAGATTGAAACGTTGATGCCTCACGATCTCATTAATGCAAAACCTGTTTTGGCTGTAGTGAAGGAATTCTTTGGTAGCAGTCAACTCTCTCAATTCATGGATCAGACGAACCCTTTATCAGAAGTTACTCATAAGCGCCGTCTCAGTGCTCTGGGGCCAGGTGGTTTAACCAGAGAGCGAGCAGGATTTGAAGTCAGGGACGTACACCCTACCCATTATGGCAGAATATGTCCCATTGAGACCCCTGAAGGGCCAAATATCGGGCTAATTGTTTCTTTGAGCACCTTTGCCAGGGTGAACGAATACGGTTTTATCGAAACCCCTTATAGGGAAGTTGTTGAAGGAGTCGTAACGAATAACATCAGGTATCTCTCAGCTATAGATGAGGAGGATCATGTTATCGCTCAAGCTAATGCTCCGCTCGATGAAAACAGAAGATTCGCCAGGGCGCTGATTTCTGCTCGTAAGGGTGGGGAGTTCATCATGGTCTCGCCAGAGGAAGTTGATTTTATGGACGTCTCCCCGAATCAACTGGTCAGCGTAGCAGCTTCATTGATTCCCTTTTTGGAGCATGATGATGCAAACAGGGCTCTCATGGGCTCTAATATGCAACGACAAGCAGTGCCTCTAATGGGCACAGATGCCCCTTTGGTGGGAACAATGATCGAGAGTGTCGTTGCTAGAGATTCAGGTGTAACGGTTATAGCAAAAAGAGGTGGTGTAGTTGAGAACGTTGATTCCTCTCGCATTGTACTAAGAGCACAAGAAGAGGGATCCCGAGAAGGATTGGAGAGCACTGTTGACATCTACAATCTCTTGAAATATCAACGTTCTAATCAAAACACCTGTATAAATCAGAAACCTCTCGTCAGGATTGGAGATGAGATAAGAAAGGGAGACATTATCGCGGATGGTCCAGCAACTGATATGGGAGAGCTTGCTTTGGGACATAATGTTTTGGTAGCGTTTATGCCGTGGGGTGGTTATAACTTTGAAGACTCTCTCCTCATAAGCGAAAAAGTTCTCAAGGATGATAGCTTCACTTCAGTTCATATAGAAGAATTTGAGGTAGTTGCAAGGGATACAAAATTGGGCAAGGAAGAGATTACCAGAGATATCCCTAATCTCGGTGAAGACTCTTTGAAAGATCTTGATGAGAGCGGAATTATACGCATTGGCGCAGAGGTGAGACCCGGAGACATCCTGGTTGGGAAGATTACGCCAAAGGGAGAGACGCAACTCTCCCCCGAGGAAAAATTACTTCGGGCGATCTTCGGTGAGAAGGCTAGAGATGTACAAGACACTTCATTGAGGGTACCTCCAGGGGTTCAAGGGACTGTAATTAATGCCAAGGTATTTTCGAGACGAGGAGTAGAGAAAGATGAAAGGACAAAATCTATAGAAAATTCTGAGGTGTCAAGGCTGCTTCTAGACCAGGAAGATGAGATTAGGATCCCGAGAGAAAGTGCTACTGAAAAGATTAGGAAGCTGTTGGTCGGAAGAACCTCTGCCACCAAATTGATCGATGAAAGAAAGGGTACCATCTTATTAAAGAAAAAACAAGTAATTGCAGAAGAAGATATCTCTAATATCCCTCTCACTAAATGGAAGGATGTGGCCATTGTAGATGGGAAGGAGCTTGAGTCTGAGATCGATGGAATAATGGATGCTCTTACTGAACAGGTTGATTTGGTTGAATTGGTGTTTCAGCAAAAGATCAACCGGATAACAAAGGGCGATGAACTGCCCCCGGTGTCATCAAGATGGTGAAGGTTAACGTGGCTGCTAAGAGAAAACTATCAGTTGGTGACAAAATGGCAGGTAGGCACGGAAATAAGGGGGTCCTTTCTAGGATCCTTGAAGAGGAGGACATGCCTTACTTAGAAGATGGGACTCCAGTGGATATAGTACTAAATCCTCTAGGGGTTCCCTCAAGGATGAATGTAGGGCAGATTTTAGAGACGCATCTAGGGTGGGCTGCGAAAACCCTCGGCGGCTGCATAAACGAATACCTAGAGAAAAATTATAGTGTTGATGCCCTAAGATCCAAAATCAAGGAAATATACTCATCCGCTGAGTTCGATCGAATGATTGACGAAGCCTCTGATGACGAGGTCATTGAGCTTGCTAAGAGGCTTAGAAACGGGGTGCATGTAGCTTCTCCAGTTTTTGATGGAGCTTCGGAGGAGGAGGTCAGAGAATCACTTGCCCTAGCTGGATTACCTGTGTCGGGAAAGACGACCCTTTTTGATGGAAGAACCGGGGAGGCTTTCGATCAGAAGGTGACCGTGGGCGTGATCTACATGATGAAACTCCATCACCTGGTGGATGATAAGATTCATGCTCGCTCCATTGGGCCATACTCCCTCGTTACCCAACAACCACTGGGAGGTAAGGCTCAGTTCGGAGGACAGAGATTGGG
This sequence comes from Pseudomonadota bacterium, assembly GCA_043818015.1. Taxonomy (GTDB): domain Bacteria; phylum Desulfobacterota; class UBA8473; order UBA8473; family UBA8473; genus JBDRGH01. The sequence continues at coordinate 2,457 of JBDRGH010000389.1, read as the reverse complement.
AGAAATGGAGGTGTGGGCTTTAGAGGCACATGGCGCTGCATACTGTCTGCAGGAGTTTCTTACCGTAAAATCTGATGATGTTTGGGGCCGGACGAAGACCTACGAGACCATAGTCAAGGGGGGAAACGTTTTGGAGTCGGGATTACCGGAATCATTCAATGTTTTGGTCAAAGAGCTTCAGAGCCTAGCCTTAGATGTGAAGTTGATTGAGGAGCAGCAGGAGCCCGAGAGGTCTGAAGAAGAGCGAGACCTTTGAATGGAGGAGGATTAGTTTGTGAAAGATTCCTTTGGAATTCTTGAAAAGCCCAAAAGTCCGTTGAATTTTGATGCTCTAAGAATTTCTTTAGCTTCCCCGGAGGCCATTAGGAGTTGGTCCCATGGGGAAGTGAAGAAGCCAGAGACTATCAATTATAGGACTTTTAAACCAGAAAGAGACGGGTTGTTTTGTGCCAAGATTTTTGGCCCTACCAAGGACTACGAGTGTAATTGTGGAAAGTACAAGAGGTTGAAACATCGAGGCGTTGTCTGTGAAAAGTGCGGGGTAGAAGTCATTCAGTCGAAAGTCCGTCGAGAGAGATTGGGCCATATAGAGCTAGCATCGCCAGTTGCTCACATCTGGTTTTTAAAGAGTCTTCCCAGTAGAATAGGTGCTCAGCTGGATATGACCCTGAGAGAGCTTGAGAAGATTCTGTATTTTGAATGTTATGTGGTTATAGACCCCAAGGATACGGCGCTAAAAATGGGGGAAGTATTGACGGAAGAAAGATATCGAAAAGCCAGAGAGGAGTACGGGGATAATTTTTCTGCTCGTATGGGTGCAGAAGCTATCAGAGAGCTATTAAAGAGGATAGATATAAACAAACTTTCTGAAAAGTTGCGCTTGGAGATGAAAAGTACTACCTCGGAGGCAAAGAGAAAAAAAATTGTCAAGAGGTTGAGGGTAGTAGAATCCTTCAAGAATTCTGGTAATAAACCGGAATGGATGATATTACAGGTGATCCCTGTTATTCCGCCTGATTTAAGGCCATTAGTTCCATTGGATGGGGGACGATTCGCGACTTCGGATCTCAATGATCTCTATCGTAGAGTTATCAACAGAAATAATAGGTTAAAGAGGCTTTTGGAATTAGACGCCCCTGACATCATAATTAGTAATGAGAAGAGAATGCTTCAGGAGGCTGTTGATGTTTTATTCGATAATGGGAGAAGGGGAAGGGCCATTACGGGAAGAAATAAGAGGCCATTGAAATCTCTGAGTGATATGCTGAAAGGAAAACAGGGAAGGTTTAGACAGAATCTCTTGGGTAAACGGGTGGATTACTCTGGCCGATCGGTTATTGTCATCGGCCCGGAACTGAGGTTGCACCAATGTGGACTTCCCAAGAAGATGGCACTAGAACTTTTTAAGCCATTTGTTTATAACAAGTTAGAGGACAAGGGCTATGTAACTAGTATTAAGAGTGCCAAGAAGATGGTTGAAAAAGAGGAACCCCTGGTATGGGATATTTTAGAAGAGGTGGTAAAGGAATATCCTGTTCTTTTGAACCGTGCACCGACTTTGCACAGGTTGGGGATTCAGGCATTCGAGCCCATTTTGATTGAGGGTAAGGCCATACAGTTACACCCATTGGTGTGTGCTGCATTTAATGCCGATTTTGACGGAGATCAAATGGCTATTCATGTTCCTCTATCCATCGAAGCCCGTATTGAGGGAAGGGTTTTGATGATGTCCACAAATAACATCCTATCCCCGGCCAACGGAAGACCTGTCATTGTTCCTACGCAGGATATAGTCCTGGGTATCTATTATATGACCCGAGATAGAGACTTCGTTAAAGGTTCCGGTAAAGTATTTTCTAGTCCGGAAGAAGTAAGGATAGCCTATGATTGTTCGGAAGTTGACCTCCATGCTAAAATAATGGTAAGAATAGATGAGGAACTAGTTGAAACAACAGTTGGTCGAATTCTTTTGAAAGAGATAGTTCCTGAGGAGATCCCTTTCCGTACCATCAACCGGGTAATGAATAAGAAGGAATTGGCGACTTTAATTGACCAGTGCTACAGGCTCTGTGGTAATAAGAAGACGGTGCTCCTAGCTGATAGACTTAAGAACTTGGGATATGAATTTGCTACGAGAGCTGGAATCTCAATTTCGATCACGGATATGCTTATTCCTCCCAACAAAGCACAGTTTTTGGAGACCTCCAATAGTGAGGTCCACGCGATCCAAACACAATATACCGAAGGCCTCATAACAGATGGTGAGAGGTACAATAAGGTAATTGACATCTGGGCTCAAGCTACGGAGAAGATTGCTGATGAGATGTTACATGAGCTTGGTACAGAGGTCATAATTGGTACTGATGGGGAAAAGAAGGAGAGACCCAGTTTCAACCCAATCTTTATGATGGCGGATTCTGGCGCCAGAGGGAGTGCGCAACAGATGCGACAATTGGC
>JBDRGH010000388.1:0-2682 GCA_043818015.1 Pseudomonadota bacterium | reverse complement strand
CTGAATCCCAGGACCAAGAGGAAGTGGAGTTGCTTCCAGAAGAAGACTCTATTTCCCAGGAAGTCCCTTTGGATCAAGCTGTAATCCCTGAGTCCCCGGACGAAGTAATTCAAGCCCCGGAGATCCCAAAAGCAACCGCCCAAGACCGGGAGACGGAAGGGGTTAGGGAATTAGCCGGTAAGACCACTGAGGAAATAATTAGAGAAGTCAGTCGAGAAGTGGTAGGGGCCGTTGTGACAAAAATTGCTCCTGATATAGCAGAAACTCTCATTAAAGCCGTGGAGGAGAAAATAGAGACAATAGCCCGGGAGCTCTTTCCTCCCATTGCTGAGAAAATGATTAGTGAAGAAATAAGAAAGCTTAAAGAAGGAGAAGATCAGTAGCTGGTATGAACTATTGATTGCATTTAATTAACATTGAAACCATGTTTCATAAGATTACAACTGGTCGTGTCGAACCAAGGGGGTTATGTTAATCCCCTTTTTCAGTTTTAGGTTTGATCGAGAAGGAGATTCATGACTGTGAAAGAATTGGAAAAAGGCTATGATCCCGCTAAAGTGGAAGACAAATGGTCTGCCCGTTGGATTGAAAATGGTTATTTTGAAGCTGATGCGAATGATTCAAGGAAGGCTTTTTCCATCGTTATTCCTCCCCCGAATGTTACTGGTTCTCTCCATATGGGCCATGCTTTGAATAACACCTTACAAGATATCCTTGTTCGATTCAAAAGAATGGATGGGTTCAATGTATTATGGATGCCAGGGACAGACCATGCGGGCATCGCTACTCAGAATGTTGTCGAGAGAGAACTGGCTCAGAAGGGGATCAACCGCCACTCGTTCGGCAGAGAAAAGTTTATTGAGGAGATATGGAAGTGGCGTGAGGAGTTCGGGGGAATAATTATAAATCAACTTAAAAAACTGGGCGCTTCCTGTGATTGGAGCAGGGAGCGGTTTACCATGGATGAAGGACTCTCAAAGGCTGTTAGAGAGGTCTTCGTTAGACTTTACCAGGAAAACATGATCTATCGGAGCGACTATATAATCAACTGGTGCCCTCGATGTCAGACTGCCCTATCAGATTTGGAAGTCGAGCACGAAGAGACCAAAGGGTATCTTTATTATCTTAAGTACCCCCTTTATAATAGCAAGAAGTCAATCGTTGTTGCAACGACCCGTCCAGAGACCATGTTAGGTGATACTGCTGTAGCTGTAAATCCAAGTGACGAGCGGTATAAGCGGTTAATTGGGAAGGAAGCTATTCTGCCTGTAATCGGAAGGAGGATTCCCATAGTAGCAGATGAGTTCGTTGATAAGGACTTCGGGACAGGGGCGGTAAAAGTCACACCGGCGCACGATTTAAACGACTTTGAGATTGGGTTAAGGCATGGGCTTGAGGTAGTCACGATCATGGACGCGGCAAGCCGGATGAATGACAATGCTGGACCGTACGGGGGGTTGGATAGGTTTAAGTGTCGGAAGGAGATAATCGAAGAATTTCAAAAAAATGGCACCTTAAAGAAAAAAGAGGTGTATTCTCATAAAATTGGGCATTGTTATCGATGCAAGACAATCATCGAACCGGCTCTCTCTAAGCAGTGGTTTGTAAAGGTGAAACCTCTCGCAGAACCAGCCATTGAAGCAGTTCAGGACGGTAGAATCAGGATCATCCCTAAGTCGTGGGAAAAAACGTACTTTGAGTGGATGAATAATATCAAAGACTGGTGCATTTCTCGCCAAATCTGGTGGGGGCATAGGATACCGGCATGGTACTGCCATGATTGTGGAGAGATCATTGTGTCAAGGGAGGATCCGACCCACTGCTCCAAATGCCAGAGCTCTAATATTCGTCAGGATACTGATGTACTCGACACCTGGTTCAGCTCTGCCCTCTGGCCTTTTTCCACCATGGGTTGGCCTGAACATACAAAGGAACTGGAAGTGTTTTACCCAACATCTGTCTTGGTAACAGGCTTCGATATTCTATTCTTTTGGGTTGCCAGAATGATAATGATGGGAATAAAATTCATGGGCGACGTTCCCTTTCACGACGTATACATTCATGCCCTCGTTCGAGACATCGAGGGCAAAAAGATGAGCAAGTCCAAAGGAAATGTTATCGATCCACTGGTCATCATAGAAAAATATGGGGCGGATGCGTTCCGTTTCACTCTAGCCGCTTTTGCTGCCCAGGGAAGAGATATTAAGCTCTCGGAGGAAAGAATCAGTGGTTACCGGAACTTCGCCAATAAGATATGGAATGCATCAAGGTTCTCAGTAATGAATTTGGAAGGATACCATCAAGACCTCGTAGATAAGGATAGTATTGAATATAGTCTGTGTGACAGATGGGTAGTGTCCAGATTGAACAGGACCATAGATCAAGTGAACGATGCCTTGGAAAACTACAAGTTCAATGAGGCGGCTCATTTTCTATACCAATTCGTATGGCACGAGTTCTGCGATTGGTACATTGAGTTGATGAAACCAAACCTGTCTCAGACAGGAGACCCAAGGCTTAGGTTAAGTTCCCAGCATGTTCTGTTAGACGTCCTCAATACGGTATTGAGGTTACTCCATCCGTTTATGCCTTTCATTACGGAAGAGATATGGCATATGTTACCGAATAACGGGGGAAGCATTGCTGTCAACCGATATCCAAAATCCCAGTCGGAACTCATAG
>JBDRGH010000387.1:0-5913 GCA_043818015.1 Pseudomonadota bacterium | reverse complement strand
GTGTTCTAGACGGATTGCTCAAGGAAAGAAAAACTCCTCCCATAGAACTAGAGGTACCAAAGATTCAGGAACACGGCGATTTTTCCACTAATATTGCAATGATCCTGGCTTCTCAGGAGAAGAAATCTCCCAGATTAATTGCTAATACTATAACGGAGAGAATCAGCGATGACCGCAGCATTGTGGCGAGAGTAGAAGTAGCTGGTCTTGGCTTTATAAATTTTTTCTTAACCAATGACTATTGGTACAGTTCCTTGAATGGTATTGAAAAACTTGGTGATGCATACGGGGGAAGCAAAATAGGGGTAGGGAAAACGGTTCAGGTCGAGTTCGTTAGTGCTAACCCCACCGGCCCCCTTCATATTGGACATGGACGAGGAGCCGCTGTTGGTGACGCACTTGCAAATATCCTGAAGGCCGCAGGGTACAATGTTGTGAAGGAATATTATATTAATGACGTAGGCGGACAAATGGACACCCTCGGACGATCAGTATTTTTACGCTATCTCCAACTGATGGGTGAGGAAGTTAACATCCCTTTAGAGTACTACCAGGGTGAATACATAGTGGATATAGCACGTGACATGGCAGCCAAGTATGGAGATGAATACGTGGGTAGATCGAATGGTGAAGTTGTTTCGGATTTTGCCGTTTATGCCGCGGATCATATTCTTCAAGGGATAAAAGAGGATTTAGGGGATTTTGGAGTGGAATTCGATATATGGTTCAGTGAAGAGACGCTCTTCAAGAACGGTAAGATATCAGAGGTAACAGATCAGCTCAAGAAGGAGGGGTACATTTACGAAAAAGACGGGGCATTGTGGTTCAGAACCACTGAGTTTGGCGACGAAAAGGACAGGGTCGTAATAAGAGCCAACGGTCAGCCAACTTATTTTGCCTCCGATATAGCCTATCATAAGGACAAACTGGAACGTGGATTTGATATGATCATAAATATCTGGGGAGCAGATCACCACGGATACATCCGCCGGATCGAGTCGGTAATACAGGCATTCGGAAAGGAAAAAGGACTTCTCGGGATCCTCTTAGTTCAATTGGTGAACCTCCTGAGAGATGGTAAGCCCGTGACTATGTCTACTCGATCCGGTGAATTTACTACTTTAAAAGAGGTAGTCAAAGAGGTTGGTAAGGATGCCGCCAGGTATTTTTTCTTGATGCTCAGCTCTGACAGTCCGTTGGATTTTGATCTAGATTTGGCTAGAAAGCAGAGTAGCGAAAATCCCGTCTATTATGTTCAGTATGCTCACGCTAGGATCTGTAGTATTTTGAGGCTTGCGAAGGAACGAGGGTTGAACGCCCCGAGGTTTGAAGAAATTGAGATTGGTTTGTTAAACCTCCCCCAAGAACTTACGTTAATAAAACAGCTTTCCAGGTATCCCGGTGTTGTAGAAGGAAGTGCCCTCTCCTTGGAACCCCATAGAATAACGGCTTATTTGAATGAGCTAGCCAGTAGTTTCCATAGTTACTATAATAAGAATAAAGTAATTTCGAACGACTCGTCAATGACCATAGCCCGGTTATATCTTGCGAAGATGATCAAGATCGTTTTAAAGAATGCCTTAAGCCTCGTGGGTGTATCTGCTCCTGAAACAATGTGATAAATATGAGGGACGACAAATAGATGGGTGGTAAGGCAAGCTACCAGTTTTCTTTCAGCAGAAAACTCTTAACCTTCATGGCGGCGGGGGTAACCTTTGCCTTTATTCTTGTGTTTACGCTCGGTTTTATAGTCGGCAAAGGATTGCGCGAAAACCAGCAGGTCAGGAAGAGCGTTGAGGATGCTTCGGAGTCGAGGAGAGATGAGAAGGATAGAATCCCTCCGATGGTGAAGAGTGATTTGGAAAAAGACCCCTCCGATTTAGAATTGACCTTCTATAAAACCCTTATAAGCAAAGAAGGTAGTTTTTCCGCCCCAGCTCGTGAGGTAAAGAAGTCTTCTCAAATTGCGAAACGTGAGGATCAGAGGGAACGAGAAGAAAGAGGGAAGGGGGTTTTCAAGAAAGAAAACGAAAGGGCAGGATCTCCAAACGGATACACTTTACAAGTGGGGTCTTTTCAGAATAAAGAACAGGCGGAAAAGCTGGCTAATAAGTTAAAAAGGAAGGGTTATGAAGTATATGTAGTCTCATCAAATATACCAATGAAAGGTGTGTGGCACAGGGTGAGGGTCGGGCATTTTGAGACCCTCCAAGAAGCCAAGAAATTCGGATTGACTATTGAGATGAAAGAGAGGCTTCCAATCTATGTCACATTTAGCTCACAGTAAGGTATGGTTGTCGAAAAGGGGTAGCTATGGAAGAATTATTTTCAAAGATCAAGGCGAGAACTGCTAAGGTTGCTGTCATTGGCGTTGGTTATGTTGGGTTACCTCTGGCAGTTGAGTTTGCTAAAGAGGGATTCAGTGTCACAGGGATTGACATTGACCCAGAGAAAGTAGACGCTATAAATGACGGAAGGTCCTATATACGGGATGTCGAAAAAGAGGATTTAAGACCCTTAGTTCAGAGTGAGAGACTACGAGCAACCTCAGACTACTCCTTTTTAAAAGAGATAGATGCCATATCAATTTGTGTTCCTACCCCTCTTAACAAAACAAAGGACCCTGATCTCTCTTTTATCCTGAATGCAACTCATGAGATATCTAAGCACATCCGGGCGAAACAATTAGTGGTTCTAGAAAGTACCACTTATCCGGGAACAACGAGAGAGTTGATCTTACCTATATTGGAAGAGACAGGTTTGAGGGTCGGTGAAGATTTTTACCTGGCTTTTTCTCCTGAGCGGGTTGACCCTGGAAATAAGGTCTATAGGACGAAAAACACACCGAAGATTGTAGCGGGCATTACTCCAAAATGTACCGAAATAGCCAAGTTCCTCTACCAACAGGTTATAGATACTATAGTACCAGTGTCCTCTACAGAGGCTGCTGAGGTCGTGAAGTTACTGGAAAATACGTTCCGCAGTGTTAACATAGCCCTGGTAAACGAGATTGCCATCATATGCGATAAACTAAAACTGAACGCGTGGGAGGTCATAGAAGCCGCTGCTACCAAGCCTTTCGGGTATATGCCCTTTTTTCCGGGGCCCGGATTGGGCGGACATTGTTTGCCTATAGATCCGTCTTATCTATCTTGGAAATTAAGAACTTTGAATTATAAGGCGAGATTCATTGAATTAGCGAGTGAGATAAATACCGAAATGCCCTACTTTGTGACGAGCAAAATCATAGATGGTTTGAACAGATCGAGAAAGAGTGTCAATGGCTCGAGGATACTAGTGCTGGGGGTGGCTTACAAGAAAGACATCGACGACGTTCGAGAATCTCCAGCTTTAGATATAATCAAGATCCTTAAGGAGAAAGGGGCCGAGGTAGCATTTAATGACCCAAATGTACCGTTCATAAAGACCGATGATCTGGAAATGACGTCTATGGTCCTCGATGAAGAACTATTGAAAGAAATGGATTGTGTAGTAATTACTGCTGACCATAGCAACTACAATTGGGGTTGGATTGTCGAAAAGGCTAACCTAATAGTCGATACAAGAAACGCAACCAGAGGAATGGAAAAAGAGAAGATAATCCGACTCTAGTCCTCTCCGTTCGTCTATGTCCTTTAACCCTCCCAGAGGGGGGTATCGAGAAGTATTCGTTAGCTAACAAAACTCCCTCTGGTCAGGCAAAAGGCAAAATTCCTCGCCGGTCTAAAAATAGTATCCTCCGTCTCCTGCTTCCTCCTACTTCAAGAACACTTTGAACAAATCGATAGGAATCGGAAATAGAGTTGTCGAGTTGTTCTCAGCAGCAACTTCTTTCAATGTCTGTAAATACCTCAACTGCAGGGCCATGGGATGGTCACCTATTATTGTCGCCGCCTCGGCCAGCCTGGTTGCTGCCTGGTATTCTCCTTCAGCATTGATGACCTTTGCCCTTCTATCCCTCTCTGCCTCTGCCTGTTTTGCCATAGCCCGCTGCATCACCTCGGGCAGATCTATATGTTTTACCTCTACCATTGATACCTTTATCCCCCAGGGGTCCGTCTGTTTATCCAAAATATCTTGCAGCTCATCATTGATGTGCTCTCTCTCGGACAGGAGTTGATCTAATTCTGCCTGACCGCAGACGCTCCGCAACGTGGTCTGGGCTAATTGAGAGGTAGCATAGAGGTAGTTCTCAACCTCAACAATAGCCTTGTTGGAGTCCATAACCCGAAAATAGACGACGGCATTTACCTTGACCGACACGTTATCTTTGGTGATTACGTCCTGGGAGGGGACATCCATGGTAACCAGTCTCAGACTGACCTTCTGCATCCTATCAACAATGGGGATCAGGATTATCAACCCAGGGCCTTTTGTAGCAATTATTCTCCCAAGACGGAAGATAACCCCTCGTTCATACTCGTTTAATACTCTGACTGCACTGGCGAGAATAATCAGTAGAAAGATAGCCAATACTACCCATCCAATCATATAAACCTCCTTTTGACACTGTTCAAGAACGTTAGCCACGCTCAACGTGGCAGAAAGTCGGGCTACTCCAGTTTTTCGACCTTCAACCGTAGATTGTCTATACTTAAAACCTTAACGCTTTCTCCTTCTGGGATCACCTCCTCGCTATAGGCGTTCCAATACTCCCCGTGTACAAAGACCTTTCCTTGGCGGTATATCTTGGTCTTAGCAACCCCTATCTCCCCTACTAATCCTTCTACACCAGTGGTGGGCTTGGAGATAAAGGCTCTGAAGGCCAGAGTCGCAGTCAAGATAAACAAGGCTGAGGTTGCCAAAACAACAGGGATGAGCACAGCCCAGGATACTCGTAAATATGGTAGGGGAGATTCAAACAACATCAATGAACCCAAGAGCATAGAGATTATACCTCCAATAGTTAACAGTCCAAAACTCGTCACTTTAACCTCGGCAATAAAAAGGATTATGGCGAGAATTATGAGAAGGATTCCAGCATAGTTTATGGGCAGAGTCTGAAAGGCGAAAAAGGCAAGGATTAAACAAATACCTCCAACTACCCCGGGAAAGATAACACCGGGATGGGAAAGCTCGAAATACAGCCCGAGCAATCCCAGCATCATCAAGATATAGGCGATGTTGGGGTTACTCAATACGTTTAAGATGTTTCGGCGGGTGCCCATAGTGATGAAAACAGGCTCTGCGCCCTTAGTGTGGAGCGTAACCGTTCCCGCTCCGGTTGTGACTGTTTTCCCATCGATCTCGTCCAAGAGAGTCTCAATATCTGGAGCTATGAGATCAATTACCTTTAAGCTTAAGGCCTCTTTTTCCGTAATAGATACACTTTTCCTGACTGCCTCTTCCGCCCACTTGACGTTTCTACCTCGTTTTGCGGCGATACTTTTGACATACGCTACGGCATCATTCACTACCTTTTCTTCCATTGCCTTATCGATTTTTTTAGCACCCAGAGCGACCGGGTGGGCTGCTCCAATGTTTGTCCCGGGAGTCATGGCGGCAATATTACTGGCCAGCGTTATCATGACCCCTGCCGAGGCTGCCCTTGCACCGCTTGGAGACACGTATACAACAATGGGGATATCCGCATTCAGCATCGCTTTTACTATTGTGCGCATGGAGAGATCGAGACCACCGGGCGTATCGAGTTCGATGATCATACATACGGCCCCATCTTTTGATGATTTGTCTATGCCTTCAGTGATGAATTCCGCGACCACCGGGTTTATTATACTATCTACCTTGACCACATTCACGTGACGTCTTTCAGCGGAAGAACTGGGAATGAATGATGACAGAAGGGCAGAAAGAATGACTGTCAGACATATAGTTACGTAGAATCTTGTAGCGATCATGGGCGTCAATATACCAATTGAAGGTTAATGAAAGTATTCCCTCTGGATCATCTGC
>JBDRGH010000386.1:0-2474 GCA_043818015.1 Pseudomonadota bacterium | reverse complement strand
CGTTGTTTCATCCCTGATCATGTTGACCCATATATCTTTGGCGATAGATACGTTCCTGCCCTGGAAAGCAGTTTTCCCCATTGCTTCCACCAGCTTTTGTACGTCGGGGTCCTTATCCACCGTTATCGGTGAAACCGGGGTTTGTAGCAAGCTCTTCATTAGCACCCTCTCTATCTAGCCATGTTCAATCGTTCTTTGTATACTATATCGGTGGCCAAACGTATATTTTTGGGAAATTCTAAGCCCCTATCCAAAAGGTTGATTTCGGTCCTTGTCAGACCGAATAGGTCTTCTACGAACCGAACGGCACTGTCTGAATCGAATGTTTTGCACGAGAAGATATCAAGACTTAAGTATTGTTTCAAAGGGAAGGTATGGATGCTTATATGGCTTTCAGCTATAAGAACAACACCTGATAATCCCCAATCCTCGGATTTTTCACCAACGTATTTGAAGACGTATGGCGGCATGATCTTTGTCATTTCCATCTTGGCAGGGTAGGTATCCAGAAAATTATAGATCAACTCGATGTCCTCCAACTTTTTGCTATCGCCCCCGTAGCCATCTATCATGAGATGTTGTCCAAAATGGTCCATCTTCCCACGTACCTCCTTTTGATTGAAATAATAGTTGCGATCCCTCGTGCAGAAACGAAACGGAATTATGCCTTCTTGTCGGAATCAATGACCCTGGAAGTTGTGAGCCGAAACTCTCTTCTCTCAAGCTCTGTGTCATCGAAACTGAATTGACGTACCAAGGTCTTACTCTTTCAGACAAACGTATCCCGTGTTCAACAGTAAGTATCTAACGGGGTTTACAGACCAAGATTTTTGCTCCACAAGGTGGAACGTCCTGAGAGAACAGATACAACGTGTTACCAAAGACTTTCAATAAGGAAAATGTGGGAAACTAAGGAATCGGCCTGTTCGATTCTGTAAATGCGTGGGAAACATGGTGGGGAGAAGTGGAGGGTATGAACCAACGAGTTAAAAGACAGTTATCCCCAATCCACCATCTTCCCAAAACTTAGCCTCTTTTCATCCGCCTCATCCGACGTATCCATAAAAAGCTCCTCTTTTTGTGTTAATCCTAGCACCTGACCAAGCTAAAACTTGTCATACATACATTATATTGAATCGACTGTCAAGATTTTTTTATAGGTTCCTGGAAAAAACTCCTGGAGAATCATTTCGAAGTATCAGCCCCCGAGACCGTCGAAGACCATACCGGCCGTCCCCTCGGCTCTAAAGGCCTTGATAAAATCTTTTGCCTCGAGGTAAGCCTTGGTTTCTATCGAATCAGCGTATTTCTTATCAATCGAGTCAATCTCCTTTTTGAAAGGCTTGGTAGCAAACTTTATGTCTTTTCCTTGCTCCTCAGCCCATCTTCTCATTCGGGCCATCAGCTCCCCTGGCAGGCCTTCGTAAACTACATTCTGCCAAAGTGTCCCTACATTCCCTTTGCGAATACCGTAGTGGGCAAATTTCCCTACAACGCTGAGAGGTGTCCCTGTAATACCGTGTTGCGCTATTACCAACCCGTATGACTTTACCGCCTCGTAGACCTCTCCTGTACGCTGTAGATCTATGAATATCTCTTCTCCTTCGAGGTAGTTACCGTGTTTCGAACCGTTGTTTATGGCGAGTAGGTCCGGGTGTATATCGTTGCCTACGAGCCCCTCAATAAATTCAAGGGCTTCCGCAACGGATGTAACGGTACCCTCGGATCCCGCCGATTTGATCTCTCCAACTTCTACTTCTAGACCCAGGCCTTCTTTGACGATAGGGCGGGCAAGTTCCGTGGTTATTCTAATATTGTCAGGAATCGGGTTGAACGAGGCATCTAGGGCGAAAGACGTATATCCGGCCGCGAGCTCTTCTGCAATTAAATTTCTGGCCGAGTCGATTGCCTTTGATGACGTGTCCCTCACGGTGATGTGATCTCCGTGGATAAAGAACGGCTTGGTGAAGTTCCTCTCTTCAGCATAGCCTGTGACTGTTTCAAAGTAGGTTTTCGGATCCTGGCCAGTATAGCCACCATCTACGTCGCCTTCAGATTTGGCCAGCTCGAACGCTACAACGGCATCGAGCTCTTCCGCAGCCTTCATAATCCCCGGGATGGCATGTTTTATCCGAGTATTACACGCCATGATAATGACACTCCGGTCTTTCAATACCCTGAAGATATCCTTGGAGTTGAGTAAACACACCCTACTCGACCTGCCGAGTTTTTCCGAGACCCTGGCGGGCCGGAGCTCCAAAACTTTATCTACTACACTTTTTAACGGCATTATACCCCCCTTTCCTAACCTTGGGCTAACAAAGCCTCGGATAGGTGAAAGACTATTGGTTTCAGCAGGCTGTTGCCGAAACAGAAATTACTTTGAGCAGTAATTTTCAAAAAAGGGTTCTGACAAAGCAAGGAGTTTGATCGCGAACGTGTCAGATATAATCCCTTATGAGAATTTCAGCAAT
>JBDRGH010000385.1:0-7696 GCA_043818015.1 Pseudomonadota bacterium | reverse complement strand
TGTTTGAGCCCGAAGGGTGAGTTTGTGAATTTTCAATGGAGCGAGCTTAGATGGGTCAAAAAATGTATGCTGAAGCGAAAAGGGGTACTTTTTCAAAGCTCTCAAACTAAAGACCGGTGTCGAAATCGGTTCCAAATTGATCAATGATTGAAGGATCTTTGTCAACCAGTTCATTTGATTTCCCTTGGTCCGGAAGATAGGGAGCTTTGGATTATAGAGAAGGCGGGGTTGTATTTAGATGAAAGACATAGTGGCGCAAACAAGCCATCCGTTCGAACCCTTAGTATCGGAGCTCGGCAATACAGACGTCCTTGTTTGTTACCAGTGTAAAAAATGCTCAGCTGGGTGTCCGATGAGCCCTGATATGGACATTCTTCCCCATCAGGTCATACGAATGGTGCAGTTCGGAATGAAAGAGAGGCTTCTCAAATCGAAGACCATATGGCTCTGTGCCTCTTGCGAAACCTGCACCACCAGGTGTCCCAATGATGTGGATCTTGCAAAGGTAATGGATGTGCTGAGACAGATGGCCGTTGGTTCTGGAATGACTCTCGGTGACCAATATGTCCCCTCTTTCCACGCCGCATTCCTCTCATCTATCCAGAAGAGAGGCCGAATACACGAACTGGAAATGATAGCGAGATACAGGTTGAAGAACCGTGAATTCAAGAAAGACCTAAAGCTTGGCCTCTTGATGTTTCTAAAGGGCAAACTCAAGCTGTTTTCTTCTAAGGTAAGGGGGAAGAAGGAGATCAAGGATATGTTTTCACAGGTGAAGAAGGGGGGGCTCGGATGAAAATCTCCTACTACCCCGGTTGTTCACTCCATGGGACAGCAAAAGAGTATGATGAATCCACCCGCGTTGTATGTCAGGGTCTTGATATAGACCTCGTTGAACTAGAGGACTGGAACTGTTGCGGTGCCTCTTCGGCCCATTCTACTGATGAATTCTTGTCCAATGCCCTTCCTGGAAGGAATCTCAGAATAGCAAGGAAGGCCGGCCTCGATCTTCTCGTTCCCTGTGCCGCCTGTTACTGCAGAATGAAGACCGCAGAGAAGGAGGATTCCTCCGGTGGGGAAGCTACTGAGATCAAAAACCTACCGGAATTCTTGGTGGAAGAAAGCAACATCAACAGAATTAAAGAACACATTAAGATGCCGCTCGAAGGTATCGTCATTGCATCCTATTATGGGTGCCTCTTAACCCGACCGCCGAAGATCACGGAAGCAAGAGATTATGAGAATCCTCAAAGCATGGATGAACTGGTGGAGCTTTTGGGCGGAGAAAGCGTTTTTTGGCCATACAAAACGGAGTGTTGCGGAGGTAGTCTGGCTCTAACCCATACCGATATAGTGAAGAGGCGAGTGAAGAAAATAATAGAGATGGCTATTGAGGCGGGAGCGGAGTGTTTGGTTACGGCGTGTCCCATGTGTCAGGCTAATCTGGATGGTCGCCAGGATGAAATAGGGAAGGAAGAGGGAAAAGAATACTACCTGCCCATATTTTATATTACTGAGCTCGTTGGGGTTAGCCTGAAGGAAAAGAAATCGAGTAAATGGTGGAAGAGGCATTTCGTTGATCCAAGACCCCTGTTGAGTTCAAAGGGATTCATATAGGAACGTATTGTCTGTGACGGGAGAGATAATGAGGGAAGAGGAAGTGAGAAAAGCGACAGCTGATAAAAAGATAGGATCCGTTATGGTCGTTGGAGGCGGAATCGCAGGGATTCAGGCATCCCTCGATTTAGCGAATTCTGGTTACTATGTGTACCTCGTGGAAAAATCACCTTCCATCGGAGGGGTCATGCCCCAATTGGATAAGACTTTTCCAACCAACGATTGTTCCATGTGCATCTTATCACCAAAGCTCGTGGAATGTGGGCGACATCTCAACATAGAGATCCTTACCAATACACAGGTAGAAGAAGTACTTGGAGAAGCTGGAAACTTCTCTGTCTCCCTGATCCGAAGCCCCCGGTTTGTGGACGAAGAGAAGTGTGTCGGGTGTGGGGTCTGCGCAGAGAAGTGCCCGGTCAAGGTCAAGGATAACTTCAATGAGGGTCTCGGAGAGAAAAAGGCTATATATATACCATACCCTCAGGCCATTCCCCTGGTGTACCAAATAGACAAGGACCATTGCCGCTACTTCACTAAAGGGAAGTGTAGGATATGCGAGAAACTCTGCAAGAGTGAGGCGGTAAACTTCGAGGAGACGGAACAGGCATTCTCTCTCAATGTGGGGTCCATCATACTGGCACCTGGATTTGAACTCTTTGACCCCCAATTGAAAGGGGAATATGGTTACGGGGTATACGATAACGTCATAACCAGTAAACAGTTCGAGAGGATCCTCAGTGCCTCTGGGCCATACATGGGACACCTCCAGAGACCAGGGGATAAAAAAGAACCAAAGAGGATAGGCTTCATCCAGTGCGTCGGTTCTAGGGACCAACAGGCTGGAAGAGGATACTGTTCCGGTGTATGTTGTATGTATGCCATAAAGGAAGCGGTTGTTGCAAAAGAACACTTAGACGGGGTGGAACCAACCATATTCTTTATGGACATAAGGGCCCATGGAAAGGGGTTCGATAGTTATTACGAAAGGGCCGAGCAGGAATACGGAGTCAGATTCATACGGTGTATGATATCGAGGATCATAGAGATGCCTCGAAGCAAGAACCTCAGGGTTACGTATATAGATGAGCAAGGTAAATCGGTGGAAGAGGAGTTCGATCTGATAGTCCTGTCAGGAGGTCTCACTCCATCAGAGGGAGCCAAGGCGCTGGGAACGAAATTGGGAGTTGAACTTGATCAGTACGGCTTTTGCCGGACATCTCAATTCTCACCTCTGTCTACGTCTCGACCGGGCATCTTTGTGAGCGGTGTGTTTCAGGGCCCCAAGGACATCCCAGAAACAGTAGCCCAGGCAAGCGGTAGTGTGGCCTGTGCATCGGGGCTTCTCTCCACAAGTCGTGGGAGCTTGGTAAGACAGGGAGAGTATCCTCCGGAGACAGGAGTAAAAGAGATGCCACCGAGGATTGGGGTCTTTGTTTGCCATTGTGGCATCAATATAGGAGGGGTAATAGACGTAGCCCAGGTCAAAGAATACGCTGAGTCATTGAAAGATGTCGTCTATGCTGAAGAGGGGCTTTATGTCTGCTCTCAAGATTCCCAGGAACTCATAAAGAAGGCCATTTCGGAACACAACCTCAATCGAGTGGTCGTAGCCTCGTGTTCTCCCCGGACCCACGAGCCCCTGTTTCAGGAAACATTGCGTGACACCGGATTGAATAAGTACCTCTTTGAGATGGCGAATATTAGAGATCAATGCAGTTGGGTACATATGAAACGGAAAGACGAGGCTACAGAGAAAGCAAAAGCCTTGGTAAGTATGGCCGTGGCGAATGCCAGACTGATACAGCCCTTAGAAGAGTTGTCCCTTGAGGTTAACCATAGGGCTCTCGTAATTGGTGGTGGACTTTCGGGTATGACGGCTGCTTTGAGCTTGGCAGATCAGGGGTATGAGGTTTATCTAGTAGAAAGGGAAGGAGAGTTGGGCGGGGTGCTCCGTGATGTCCATGACACATTGGAGGGTGACGACGTTCAATCCCATCTCACAGAGCTTATAAGGTCGGTGGAGGACAATCCTTCCATAGAGGTATTCAAGAATACCGTGGTGGTTGACTTTGGTGGATATAAAGGAAACTTTGAGACGGGCTTGATGGTGGGCCCAGGTATGGTCTACAGAAAGTTAGAACATGGCGTTGTTATCGTAGCCACGGGGGGAGAAGAGTACAAGCCCATTGGGGAATACCTGTATGGAGAAGATGATCGAGTTATGACCCAATTGGAATTAGAGAAAAAAATCGCAGATTCTGACTTGGACTTTTCAAACCTCAATTCCATCGTGATGATCCAGTGTGTTGGGTCGAGAACGGAAGAAAGGCCGTACTGCAGCAGGGTATGTTGCTCGGAAGCCATCAAGAATAGTCTGAAGTTGAAGGAACTGAACCCTAGCCTGAATATCTACATCCTCTACAGGGATATAAGGTCTTACGGCTTGATGGAGGATTATTATACTCTGGCAAGAAAGAAGGGGATAAAGTTCATACGGTATGATCTCAACACAAAACCCGTAGTAACAGTTGAAGGAGGGGGCCTTTCGGTTGATGTGCGTGACCCTGCCCTCGGGGAAGACCTCTCGCTGTCCCCTGACCTCATTGTCTTGAGCAGTGCCACCATACCACGAGATAACGAGGAGTTGGCCACGTTACTCAAGGTTTCTCGTACACCAGAGGGGTTTTTTCTTGAGGCACACATGAAGCTCCGGCCTGTAGATTTCGCAACCGATGGAATCTACGTGTGCGGACTGGCCCATTCACCTAAACACATCAGTGAATGCATATCCCAGTCATATGCTGCATCTGCAAGGGCGAGCACCATTCTTTCCCAGAAAACGATCCACGTGGGCGGCGTGGTTGCGAAAGTAAATGGGGAGCTGTGTGCTGCATGCCTCACGTGTGTCCGGGTATGCCCTTATGAGGTTCCTTTCATTAACGACGATGGGGTTGCGGAGATCAATGTGGCTAAGTGTCAAGGTTGTGGAACATGTGCTTCCGAGTGTCCTGCCAAGGCTATAGAACTGGAGCACTTCAGGGACGAGCAGCTACTGGCTAAGTGTAATGCGCTATTAGAAGGGGTTTGTTAATGGAACGGTTTGAGCCCATTATCGTTGCTTTTTGCTGCCATTATTGAGCTTACTCCGCTGCGGACCTGGCAGGTTCTATGAGATTGGATTATCCCCCAAATGTAAAGATAATAAAGGTTCCATGCACCGGCAAGGTTGATGTGATCCACCTCTTACACGCATTCGAAAGAGGCGCTGATGGCGTATATATTGCCGGCTGTTTAGAGGGGGACTGTCACTTCCTGCGTGGTAACCTTCGGGCAAAGAAGAGGGTGGAGTACACAAAGAAAATATTGGACGAGACAGGTATAGGCGGAGAAAGACTCCACATGTATAATATGTCAGCGGCTCAAGGGCCACGTTTTGCCGAAGTTGCCAAAGAGATGACAGAAAAGATTGAGAAACTGGGGCCTAATCCCATTAGAGCCGGAAAACGTGGGGACGCGATAGAGAGAATAGAGATAGACAATAACGAGCAAAGCTAAGAGGTGAGGATATGATCGTAGCAGAGAGGAAACCACTGGAACAGATCTCTTCCATGATCGAGGGCTATAACAAAATCCTGATCGTTGGTTGCGGGGAGTGCGTCACCGTTTGTTCTGCTGGAGGGAAAAAGGAAGTGGAGATTTTAGCTTCAGCCCTGAACCTCATGAGAACGAAGGAAGGCAAACCTGTTGAGATTAGGAAGGAAACTTTAGAAAGACAATGCGATCCTGAATATTTGGAGAAATTGAGGGGATTTATCGATGAGTATGAAGTAATCATCTCCATGGCCTGTGGAGCCGGTGTCCAGTTCATGGCGGAGAAATACAAAAATAGTCTTGTGCTACCCGCCCTCAATACAAAGTTCATTGGGGTTACCGAGGAGCAAGGGGTATGGTCTGAGAGGTGCCACGCTTGCGGGGATTGTAAACTCCATTTAACGGCCGGGGTTTGCCCAATCGCTCGATGTTCCAAGAGCCTGCTCAATGGGCCTTGCGGGGGTTCAACAGACGGAAAATGTGAAATCAGTCCCGAAGTAGTCTGCGGATGGCAACTAATAATAGAAAGGCTAACAGACCTCGGACAATTGGAAAAATATGAGGAGATAATCCCTATAAATGATTGGGCCACCAACAGAGATGGAGGACCTCGTAAGGTTGTTAGAGAGGATTTGAGGCTATGAAATCGGAAAGCAAACTGGAACAGATCTTAACCAAAGGGGAATTTGCGGTTACGTCGGAATGCGGTCCACCAAGAGGCGTCGATCCGGATGTCATCAGGAAAAAAGGAAACCTGTTGAAAGGATCTGTAGATGCTGTAAATGTTACTGATAACCAGACATCGGTCGTGAGGATGTCTAGTATCTCTTCCTGTGTTATCCTTAAGGAGTTAGGGTTAAATCCCATCATGCAGATGGTAACGAGAGACAGGAACAGAATTGCCATCCAGAGCGATATCCTCGGTGCCGCGGCGCTCGGTATCAGCAACATACTCTGTCTAACAGGAGACCATCAAAAATTTGGTGATCACCCAGCGGCAAAGAACGTATTTGATTTGGATTCCATTCAGCTAATCCAGACGGTCAAATTGATGCGAGACGAGGGCAAGTTCCTAGGTGGAGATGAGCTAAAAGGAAGCCCCAAGATGTTCATCGGGGCGGCAGCCAATCCCTTCGCCGATCCATTCGAGATCAGGGTTCCCAGGCTAGCAAAGAAGGTAGCTGCCGGTGTAGACTTTATTCAGACTCAGTGTATCTATAACCTCAAGAAATTCGAAAGGTGGATGGAGATGGTCAGGGAGAGGGGGTTACATGAGAGAGTACATATCTTAGCCGGTGTGACCCCCTTCAAGTCGGTAGGAATGGCCAATTATATGAAAAAATCGGTACCGGGCATGGATGTTCCCGATGAATTAATAGAGAGGATGAAGGCAGCTCCAAAGGAGAAGAAGGCCGAAGAGGGGCTCAATATATGCGTTGAGACTATTCAGAGGCTCAGAGAGATAGAGGGGATTCACGGTATCCATGTGATGGCAATCGAGTGGGAAGAGATGGTGCCTGAGATAGTTAAAAGGGCCGGACTTTTTCCGAGGCCAGAGATGCAAAATTGAGGGTTCAGTTTGGTAAAGGAAAGGCGGCAGAAAAATGGGGAAGATACCTAAAACTTCTGGAGGGAGAGAATACCACCATGCGGCTTTCTGACCGAAGGAGAACCCCTGCAAGTTGATGCGCCCCATAGCGGCACAGGCACACCTGAAAAAGACCTTCCGAGAACAAGGTACTACCCTTACGCGTCTAACTACCAAGAGTACCGGGATAAACCTATTCCACCTTACCCCTTACCCTCTCAAAGACTCCCCTTCGAGGCCGAAAAAGGATACTTCTTAAGTAATCTTTCCTTGACAATACTAAAGGGCCTTAAGTAAAATGGTCTTTGCTAACTGGGAAGAAGGCGGTCACGTGATGAAGATAGCAGTAACGGGTAAAGGAGGTGTGGGAAAGACTACTATCAGTGCATGCCTTGCCAGAAAATTCCGTGACGATGGTTATTCTGTACTAGCCATAGATGCAGATCCAAACGCTAACCTCGCCGTGGCTCTTGGATTTCTTAACCCAGAGGCCTTAACACCGATAGCCGAGATGGGTAGTCTGGTAGAAGAGAGGACCGGCGTAAAACCAGGTACCAGTGGCGGTTTCTTTACGCTAAACCCCAAGGTCGATGACATACCAGAAAAATACTGGGTAGAGCAAGATGGGGTTCGGCTGATGATTATGGGAACGGTTAAGAAGGGAGGAGGTGGCTGTGTTTGTCCAGAAAGTGTCCTTGTTAGGGCATTGATCTCCCATCTCCTCCTCGCTAGAGACGAAGTGGTAATCATCGATATGGAGGCGGGTGTTGAACATTTGGGGAGAGCGACGGCAAAGGCCGTAGACATGTTGACGGTAGTCGTTGAGCCAGGGAAGAGGAGTATAGAGACGGCATTCAGGATAAGGACATTGGCCAAGGATATCGGCATAGAGAAAGTGGG
>JBDRGH010000384.1:0-4307 GCA_043818015.1 Pseudomonadota bacterium | reverse complement strand
TGGCGAAATTTGCTGGAGCAGTGGGGTACCCACCTGCCTGTGCGTTGCACGCAGACAGGTCGAGGGTGAGCAGGAAGGGGAAAGCCAGCCCGAAGAGGCTGGAAGGGGAAAGTATTTCCCACCTGCGAGCCCCGAAAGGGTCACTGCGGAAGTGCCTGAGCGAAGGGATAAAGGGGTTCACTTATATAATGCCTGATTATTAATGAAATCAAGGTGTTTCGAAAATACTGGCTGAGAAACTCGGGAAGCTCCAGCTATCTGGTGCCTTTGGAGAAAAGCAGTTTTGAATCCGGACCGGATAAGGGTGTGTGACTTAACCTTTGACTTTCCCTGCTGGGTAGGGGTAAAATATAAAAATATTGCGATTGTTCTAATGGACAGATTTGAAGAAGTATCCCCTTTCGCGTCAGCATTAATTTTTTGACCCATCTAAGCTTGCTCCATGGAAAATTCACGAACTCCCCGCCTTTGGCGGGTCAAACATGTGAATTTTCTAGATTACGCTTGCTAAGGCGGGTTCCCCAAAAAATTCATGAATTCGCTCTCAGGAATACTTTTCCAAAAGGTATATAGTTTTTCAGAGGTTCCCTGTGGTTAATACTATGGATGGAAAAGATTACTACCAGATGTTGGGTGTAAGGGAAGAAGCTTCCGATCAAGATATAAAGAAGGCATACAGGAGGCTGGCCCTTAAGTACCATCCTGACAGAAATTCCGGAGATAAGGCTGCTGAAGAAAGGTTTAAAGCAATAAGCGAGGCATACGGGGTATTGATTGATAGGGAGAAGAGGAGGCAGTACGATCAGCTTCGCCGTGTAGGGCCTCAAGGTAGATTCGGTGATCAAGCCTTCAGATACACCCAGGAGGACATCTTCAGGGACGTCTTCAGAAATCCCAATGCCAGCGATATCTTTAGGGATTTAAGGAGGGAGTTTGACAAGTTTGGTTTGAGATTTGATGAACGTTTCTTCAAAGAAGTATTCTTCGGAAGCAGGGGCTTTTTCTTCGGAGGGTTTTTCTTCGGCGGCCCTCTGGGCAGCCGTACGACCTTCAGATCCGGCAAGACCTTTGACAACCTCTTCGACAGGGGAGATGGTAGGGTAGGGCATTTTCGTAGCGCTAAGCCACCCGTTCGTGAGGGGGTAATCCGCAAGGTAGGTCGTAAGGTTGGGAAGTATCTCTTGGATAGGAGAGTGGGAGGAAAAGAGAATTACAAGCTACCCAAATTTCAAGGAAAGGACGCTAATCTCTACCACAGTTTGTCTGTCACGCCTGAAGAGGCGGCTTCCGGGACAACGGTCAATATCTCGTATAGAAGAGAAGGGAAAAAGGAGAAACTTGCGGTAAGAATCCCTGCTGGAATTCAACCAGGTAAGAAGCTGAGGCTTAAAGGGAAGGGTTTGGACAGCAAGGGGGGAGACCCCCCAGGAGATCTGTTTCTCCACATTAAAGTCAAGAAAGACAAATGAACGATACGCTAGGGAAGGTCTTCGTAAGGCAACTGGAGGTAGGGAAATTAGCGGTCTTCTGCTATATAGTGGCTGACAGAGAGAGCGCCGAGGGTCTTATAATCGATCCCGGTGCTAATCCGAGAAAGATTCTGCACGCAGCCAATCACGAGGGGGTTAACATAAAGTTCATAGTGAATACCCACTCTCATGTTGATCATATCTGTGGAAATGCAGAGATTCGAAGGGTGAGCGGAGCGAAACTCATCATCCATGAGTCGGAAAAAAAATCTCTCACCCGTCTCCACAAAAAGCTTCTCAACCTCCTGCTGGGAGGAAGGCCCTCTCCACCACCGGATATCCTGGTGAAAGATGGCGATACCATAAAGATAGGTAGCTCGACTCTTGGGGTTATTCATACCCCCGGACATTCCAGAGGGGGGATCTGCCTTTACGGGTACAATAATCTCTTCACGGGGGATACTATATTCGTGGGGGGGATAGGGAGGACCGATCTACCCGGTGGATCCATAAGGGTATTGTTGGATTCAATAAAGAACAGGTTGCTGGTACTACCAGATGACACGATAGTTTGGCCTGGACACAACTACGGCACCTCCCCGTCCTCGACCATCATTAAGGAAAGGCTTTACAATTCGTTTCTTGCCCTCTAAAGAAAATAAAAATAAAAAGGGGGCTCCCCTTTTTCTACTGATGCTCTGGAAAAGGAACCTGAAGAACCCTATGAATTCTCCCCTCGGTACACCTCTTCCTCGTCAAATACCTTTTTGCCGCAGACTGTCAAATCGCCGCCCTCTACCTTTCGGTAGAAACAGCTCCTGTATCCAGTATGACAGGCGGCTACCTTCTGTTCCACCCTTACTAATACTGCATCCATGTCGCAGTCGAAGAGTATATCCACGACCTCTTGGGTATGTCCCGAGGTTTCGCCCTTAACCCACATCTTACCCCTGGACCGACTCCAGAAGTTGACCTTGCCAGATTCCAGGGTCCTCTCAAGCGCTTCCCTGTTCATATAGCCGAGCATCAGTACTTCGTTGTTCTGACAATCCTGAATGATGGCCGGCACGAGCCCCTTTTCATCAAATTTTATCCCGTCTATTACTCTCTTGTGTTTCATATTATCTTAGATTCTTCTCCCATTTAATTGGTGAACAGGATTCGGGGATTCAAGCATATAGTGACTGTTGCCCAGACAAAAATTCCTTTGAGCAGTCATTAAAAGGTTTTTTGTTCATAAGTCTTGGCGAAGCGGAAGACGTGCGATTTCGGCTGTCTGACCCGCCAGAGGCGGGGAGTTTTGAAATCGCCTGAAGCGAGCCTTAGACTTATCAAAAAACGTTTTGGACAAAGCGAAAAGGGATTTGGGCAACAGCCTGCATACATTTCACTCGAACCCTTGAATCCTTATTTTATAACCTTTATTTGATCCTCAACCCCTATTTCACCGCCTACCAGCACCCTGGCGAATATCCCCTCGTTTGGCATAACGCAATCGCCAGCCTGGTAAAAGATAGCACATCTCCCATGGCAAACTTTGCCAATCTGGGTTACCTCCAGCATAGCCCGTTTGCCTACGGTGAGTTTCGTCCCGAGAGGCAGATCGAGTAAGTCAATCCCCTCTATCGTTATGTTCTCGGCGAAATCTCCCGGACCAACATCCAACCCCCTGTCTCTCATCTTTTGGATACTCTCACGAGAGAGCAGGCTTATCTGACGATGCCAATCGCCGGCATGGGCATCGCTCTCCAAGCCGTGGCCCTCAATAAGTTTCCCTCTCTGTATGTTTTCTTTCTTAGTCCCCTTACCTTCGCTGATGCAAACGGCAACCACCTTTCCACTCACTGAATGCTCTCCTTGGACCTCATTTTTTATCGCCTTGTACCGGTAAAGAGAAGCCATCGAGACCTCTCCTATCCCATCTTGAAGCTTCTTTAACTCCCCGGCCTCAATGTAACCCAAGTCTGAAGACTAATAATATTTGAGTCTCTAATTACTTCACTCGAATCCTTGAATCCTGGACCCCTTGAATCCTCTTAATCCATCAACTAATTTGGAGGTGATCATGAAAAGTATATGGAATGATCGGGCAAAGTCAAGAGGAATTCGTGCAGGAGTTTCTGAAAATGCCTGAAGCAAGTTCTCAGATGGGTCAAAAAATATATTCTGAAGGACGAAGGGATGCTTTTTCATAGCAAACCAGGTCTCATAGTCAATCCGCCATTAGACAGATCCAAAAAAAGCTTTGGACAAAGCGAAAAGGGATTTGGGCAATAGGCTGGGAAGAAGTAAGCGAAGGGATAAAGGGGTTCACATAAGACATACCAGATGATGAATGATATCATAGTAGTACGAAAATACTTACTGAAAAAATCAGGAAACTTGAGGAATTTGCGAAGTTTCCGGATCAGAAAAAGATTTGCCTTTCACTCCTTTTTTCGGTATCCTTTAGTAACCCCGCCGGTTGCTGGTTTCTTGTCAGTGGTCACGAGGCGGCCTGGCACCGATCCGAGAGGAGATCGTGGTGAAGAAAATGGGTGGCCTTGCTTGTCTTAGATTAGCCTTAATAGCACTCTTTTTGCCGGTATTGATCTTTTCATGCACAAAGAGCGAGAAGCTCGAGATGAAAGTGAGAATGGGGTACTTGCAGAGTGATTTACATCAGCTCGCTGCTTTTGTTGCATTAGAGAAGGGGCTCTTCCAAAAAGAGGGTATTGATGTGGAGATTGGTGGTATCTTTAAGGCTGGTCCAGAGGAGATGAGCGCATTTGCCGCCGGCAGTCTGGATATAGGTTATGTTGGTGTGGCCCCTGCAACAACAGCCGTAGCCAATAAGGT
>JBDRGH010000383.1:0-5358 GCA_043818015.1 Pseudomonadota bacterium | reverse complement strand
CGCCTGCGAACCCCGAAAGGGTCACTGCGGAAGTGCCTGAGCGAAGGGATAAAGGGGTTCACTCAAAGAATACCAGATTATGAATGATACCATAGTAGTGCGAAAATACTTAGCGAAAAAATCAGGAAACTGGAGACTATTCAGGGGGATTATTCCCCCTTTCCCATATTTTTAACTAACCCCTCAGAAATTCTTGTCTCTCTATCATATTAAAGGAATTTGCTAGCGACGGCATTGGACGAATCAAGTAGCCTTCCTCATCTTCAGCAGTTCTGCAAATGTCTCAACCCTCGTCCTCATTTGCCCGGCACTGTAGTTTCGAGTATCATAGGCATCCCCCTCCAGAACCAACACGGGTATATCGAGCCTCTCCTTTATCGTTTTTTTCCCCATCAACGGATGAATAGCATATGGACGACATGAATACGGGTAGCAGAGGATAGCCCCATCCACATTCCATGCCTTACAGTAATCCGCAAAATAGTCTATCGCTCCCTGAGCAGAATACATGAGTCCTCGTCTAAACCACCCTTCCATTACCTTCTGACCGAAGTCGGTTGCTTTTCCTCTTGTTGTACGCTCCTCCGGGGTTATCCAGTCGATAAAACAGAGAGAAATGGCTAGCCCAAGACTTTCTACCATCTTGAGTATAGATGCATCAACGGCCATCCGGAGACCGAAGTATACCTTAGGAGCTCCCTTTTCAACGACTCCTTCACCTTTTTCAATCCGTTGTTTCGTTTCTCCAATCAATGTAATCAAGGCAGTATTCGCCTCTTCTCTTTTCCTTATAGGGCTACCGGTCAGCCAAAATGGAAGGTTGATAACCGCTTGACTGATGGCCTGAGGATCGCTTTTTCCAACCATCTCTGCCAGGTTGCTAAAGTTATAATAATACTTTCCTTGATCCCTGCGACCGGCCTTGCGCATCTCTTCTGTTATCGTATAACCTGTTACCTCTTCGAGCTTGCTGAAGACTTTTTCCAGCTGGCCTCCGCTGTATCGGATCATCCTCTCGCTCAGGTGATCAGGCCATTCCCCCCACTGGCCGTCTAGGCACCCGTCCATATAAACGGTAGGGATATCATAGAGTTCAGCCAGCAGTTGGTCCGCCTCCGCAGCCTGATCACAATACCAACCAGATGAAATCATCAAATCAGGTAGTGGCAATATCCCTTTTGCGATGGCTCCCACATGGGTCTGCCAGAGGGCGCAGTGGGCCTCTCCTATACCCAGCCCAGTCTGTTCACCTGCTTCCATAATTGGGCTAAGTTTGTCGAAGATCATGCCCATACCGACATTAAGTACTTCTCCATATGCGCTGATAAAGACATCGTTTGATAGCTTCTCGATTGCCATCAACATGGCGCCGGGGAAAGGCCAGTCGGTATAGATGACTTTCTTGTACTCCTCCCGACACAAAGGTAAGGATACTAGTTCCTCCATATACACCCGGAGAAACTTCCGCACGCCCTCAAGCGAAGTATCGAAGTTCTCGTGAACCCTTCTCTCTCCCCGGCTTATGTCCTCCTTCCCTATGCCAAGGATATCGAATGCCTTGTCGATCCTTGGCCTCTGTTGCTCCAATTCCTGGTCCTCATAACCACATAACTTCATAAAATCTGTATACATAGGATACCTCCTTTATGTATGAGCCTCGACTGCTGTCGAGGTAAGAAAGTCTGTTGATTCGGTGGTAATGAAAAATGAACGAGCATTGAAGAGTAGGGCTTCCTGGTCGAGCCCCATAAGCCACGCAGATTAATCGGTTTTTACCCATCCAGTCAAAGGGATGAACTTTCCGCTTGCCGGGTCAGCCCTAGAGATTTGAGCTGAATTTAGTCCCCTATGGTTGGTAGAACTAAAATTCATGGGACCAGACAGGCCTTTCATATCAAAATCTTTGAACGTCTCAAGAGGCGCTATCAAGCGCTCTTTAACCCCTGTTCTACACGCCATTTTGTTTGGCTATAGCGTTACTCAATAATTTACGAATATCATCTAGTTTTTCAGCTAAGGATTCCGTCACTGAGTTCATAATTTGAATTTTACTACTGATCTCTTCAAATTTGGAATTAACGTCGGATAACTCTGTTACTCCTTGGCCGGGGAGGACAGTTTCCTTTTCTTCATCCAAGTCTTTCTTTTTCGAATCACTGTAACCTTCTGCCAAAATATCTGCAAACTGTTGAGAAATCTTTTCCGGATCACTCTCTTCGTTGAGCCTATACCATTTATATGCCCAGTTACACATGCCGAGAATGGCATTTACAAATATCTTTAGGTCTGGTGTTCGGTTAAATACTCCTTCCCTTACACCTTCAGAGTATAGATCCTCTATTATTTCGTTATACTGTCGTTTTTTCGTCGATATCAATCTTTGAAAATCACGAGGAAGTGCCGATTCCTCTTCGAAAAAAATCTTCGACCACGTTTGGTTTTCCATTGCGAATCTTCCATGGTATTTGATGATCTCTGTCATTTTCTCAGTTGTAGTCATATGAGAGTGGGCTATTTTCGAAAGATCATCTATTGTCTCGTCCAGCGTATCTCCGTATATCCGTACTAGAAGTTCCTCCTTGCTCTTGAAGTAGTAATAGATGATGCCCGTAGTTGTTCCTATCTCTTTCGCCAGATCCTTGAGAGAGGTAGCATGGAATCCTTTTTCATAGAACAACTTTTTCGCTGCTTCCATAATTTTGTCTCTTGTAGTCATCATAGCCCTTTGAATGAACAAAATTGATTGTACGATTAATCAATTCAGAAGTTAAACGCATAGTACAGAATCTGTCAAGTTCTTTTTTCGTTAATGATAAATATATTTCCCATGAAAGACAACGCATGTTGAATAAGCGAGCAACCAATTGAATAATAGTTCGATTCATAC
The DNA here is from genome assembly GCA_043818015.1 of Pseudomonadota bacterium. Lineage (GTDB taxonomy): Bacteria > Desulfobacterota > UBA8473 > UBA8473 > UBA8473 > JBDRGH01. The sequence continues at coordinate 2,471 of JBDRGH010000383.1, read as the reverse complement.
AGGGAATAGTGAATAGTGGGAGGATATAGATTCAGACAGCTTTAAAAGTGGTACAATTCATGGGGATAGGTCACATATTAACTGACTGACTTATGTTGGGGACTGCGATCTTCTGACAGTTGCAGAACCTTAATGAAAAATCCCTGATACATTCTGAAAAACTCAGAAACGTAACAGATGGCTTGGATAGCGACCGCATCAGACAGATCAAGCAGCTTTTCTCATCTTTAACAACTCTGCAAAGGTTTCAACCCTCGTTCTCAACTGCCCGGCACTGTAATTGCGAGTATCATAACAGTCGCCTTCAAGAACCAATACCGGGATATTCAGCCTCTCCTTGATCGCTTTTTTTGCCATGAGTGGAACAATAGCCCATGGACGACATGAATAGGGATAACAGAGGATAGCCCCATCTACCTTCCATTCTCTACAGTACTCTTCAAAGTAGTCTACCCCTGCCTGGGCAGAATAAACTATGCCTCGCTTGAAGTACCCCTCCATTATCTTCTCGCCATACCCTGTCGATTTTGGTTTTGTCCGCTCGTTGGGTGTTAACCAACTGATAGAAACAAGAGAAATTGCCAGTCCCAAATCCTCTACCATCTTCAGTATAGAGTAATCAACTGCGAACGGTAACCCAAAGTAAACCCTGGGAGCTCCTTTCTCAACAACCCCTTCTCCTTTCTCTATCCGCTCTTTTGTCTCTCTCATGAGTGTGGCGATGGCATCGTCTGCCTCTTCCCTTCTCCTGATAGGGGTATTGATAAACCAGTACGGCAGGTTGAGATCCGCCTGACTGACAGCTTGAGGGTCACTCTTTCCTACCATCTCCACTAAGGTGTTGTAATTATAATAAAACTTTGCGTTGTCTCTTACACCACCCTTACGAACCTCCTCGGTAAACGGGTAACCCGTGACTTCCTCGATCTTTTTGAAGACCTTCTCCATCTGGCCTCCGACATATCGGAGCCGTCTGTCGCTCAGATGATCAGGCCATTCCCCCCACTGAGCATCGAGGCAGCAGTCAAAGTAAACGGTAGGAATGTCGTAGAGTTCCGAGAGCAGCTGGTCTGCCTCGGCACCCTGATCACAATAGTAGCCAGGAGAGACTATCAGATCAGGTACGGGGATCATTCCGTTTACAATGGCTCCTATGTGGGTCTGCCACAGGGCGCAGTGGGCCTCTCCTACCCCCAACCCGGTCTGCTCACCTGCCTCCATAATCGGGCCGAGCTTGTCAAAAATCATGCCCATGCCCAGGTTCATGACCTCTCCTATAGAAGTTACATAGACATCCTGTGAAAGCCTGTGGGTTGCTAGCATCGGAGCACCGGGAAGGGGCCAGTCACTGTAGATGACTTTCTTGTATTCCTCCCGGCACAGAGGCAACGATACAAGCTCATTGATCCATATCCGTAGTGTTTTTCGAATGCCCTCGAGCTCGATGGCAAAGTTTTCCCGAACCCTTTTCTCCGCACGTGATATGTCATCCTTCCCTATCCCGAGGATGTCAAAGGCCTTGTCTATCCTCGGCCTCTCCTTTTCCAGTTCTTCATCCTTATAACCGCATAATTTTAAAAACTCTGTATACATAGGACACCTCCTTAATCTAATCTTTGCGAGCCCGTTTTTGATCCAAGATTTAAAAAAACGGAGTTATGATCAGGCGACCGATCCTGGCTTCTGGTCGCCGTGCCTTATCGGTCATTTTTCGGTTGCTGCTGCATACGTAATGCCCAAATTACTCTGATTTTCTCCATCCTGTTAAAGCCACGTATTTTCCCTCAACCGGATCTGCCCTGTAAATCTTCCATGAATCCCCGCCTTTGTGGCTGGCAGAACTGAAGGTGACAGGATTGCAGAGCCCACCAGTATCGTAGTTCTTTATACTTTCAATAGCATCTACCAGGGTTTCTTCATTGAGATCCTTACCCGCCCTCTTCATTCCCTCGACTAGCACAGCGGTATTGACCCATGCATGGGTATATATCGTTCCGCGATAAGGTCTTTCCGTTCCCGGGTAGTATTTCAATGTAATTTCCCTCATCCTTTCTACACCAGGTCCCTCGCCATACCAAGGGGAGTTCGCATGAACTGAATAGAATTGATTTGCCATCTCACCCATCACATTCACCTCCTCCCCGAGCATCGCACCCCAACTATTGAAGACGGGTATTGTTTTCAGTCCGAGCTTCCTCAATTCTCTCATTAAAGTAACCGTTGTGGCTGTGAACGTTCCTATATTCAAAATACAATTAACCCGATTCCTCTTTAAACTCATTACCTGGGAACTGGCGTCAAATGCCCCCGCATTCAGAATCTCTTTTGTTACAGGTTCTATACTGTATTTTTGTAACCTCGGTAGTGCGGCTCGCAGATCAATTTTACCCACTTCAGTATCAGGACATACAATGCCGACCCTCGGTTCCTTAAATTTGTAATCATTGATCATATAGTCTATAAGGACTTTC
>JBDRGH010000382.1:0-3639 GCA_043818015.1 Pseudomonadota bacterium | reverse complement strand
GCTAGAGATCGTGCCACGCCTTTTTCAATAAATACCGTCTTCTTCTTGGGGGTCCCTTCAAAATCAAACGGCATGACATAACCCCGAAGATCGCCACCATCATCCCAGATCGTGATGTTTTCCCCCATTATCCTCTCTCCGAGGTGGTCACACATGAAGCTTTCCTGCTCCTGATAATGGAGGCTGTTGAATCCTATCCACCCAAGGTACTTGACCCAATCAGCCACAGCACCGGGTTCAAGAAGAGCATCAAGGTATTTGGCCTCTCCTCTTTTTGACTCGGTGAAGATATCCACAGGCGTTCTTCTTTGCATCTTGCATTTCTTTATGGTCTCATGGGTCAGAGACTCCCAATCGATCTGGAACACGTCTGGGTTGGCGGATGCCCCATATCCGGAGATCCGATTTTCCCCAGTCAGTATGAGACTAAGGCTGGCATCGGTAAAATCCGTAAATGCCAAGGTACCAAGGGAGTTGGCAATCCAAATTTCCCCTTCACCCGTCAAGAACTTGGCATGCGTAGCGAGCCCATGGTCTTGGGCAATCTTGATGACCCTCCGGATGACCCCCACTTTCATGTTTGGTGAACAGTCAGCCGTATGTCTCGAGAATACGCTCTTGGGACCGGTTTTGTAAGGGCCAGAGGGGGGGGTAAAGTGCGGAAGCGGGCTGGTCTCTTTTACCAGATCTCTCGCCTTTCCTATTGTCCTCTTTATAGACTGGAATTCAAGATTATTCGTTGAGACGGAACAGATTCTCTTCCCATCTGCAATAGTGATGAAGAGTTGGCTTTGAACCTCCGCCACGTGTTGATGAACCTGGGAACCTGCTACTCTCGTTAGTGACGTATCCCAGTGGTAAAGCACCAATTCGGTAAACTCCAAATCCTTGCTGTAATCCAATATGCTATTTAACAGCCTTCTCTTCTCTTTTTCATTCATCACTTCTTCCTGCTTCTTACGTTCACGTTTCTGAACCGTGCTGGCGAGCAACCATGTCCCACATTCATCGCCTGGCCCGGTTGCCCTTTTCCACAACTAGGGGTCCCATACCACCCAAAATACGCTTCACTGCAAATGGCGTCACACGATTGCCAAAAGACTGGGGTGAGCCCCATGTACATCGGATTCTTAAGAGGCCTTATGACTTTTCCTTCCTTGATTTTCCAGCCAATCTCCGTTCCAAAGCTGAAGTTCATTCTCTCATCATCGATACTCCAGCTTACATTGGTATCTAAAATCACCCCATCAGCTGTATCTGAGATTAGATCTTCCAGTACCCAACTCCCGGGCATAAGAGAGATATTGGTCATCCTGATTAGAGGGATCCTATTCCAGCCGGAAGCTCTGGAAGCTCCGTTACTTCGTTTAAAATGGTTCTTACCTAGCCTGTGATTTAAGTCATTAACGCTTTCCCGGGAGGTGAGAAGATTCACGAGTACGCCATCTCTAATTATGTCTATCCTTTGAGCAGGGACCCCTTCATCATCGTAACCAAAGGTTCCAAACGCACCTTCTTGAGTAGCGTCGGCCACCACTCTGACGATATCAGAGGCGTATCTGTAAGAACCCAATTGATCCAATATTCCGGTTATAAATGAACCTCCTGCATAGGTTATCTCCGAACCGAGGATCCTGTCTGCTTCAATGGGATGCCCTATGGATTCATGGATCTGGAGATAGAGTTGGCTGGGATAAAGTATCACGGAAGTCTCTTTTTCAGGGCAATCTTCTGCCTTCAAGAGTTGTACAGCCTCTGAAGCTACCCTCTGCGCATGGCTGACAATATCCATCCCTTCGATGAATTCATAGCCCATGGCAGCGAAATTCCCGTCTCTTTTCGGGTACGATCGTGTTTGAACCTCGGTTCCTTCAACGGCCTTGGCACTTATGCCACCCCCACTCTGTATAATCTCTTGAGTAATGTACGTACCTTCACTGCTAGCAAAGACCTTCTCCGTCTTAACAAACTTTAACAGCCCCTCTCTGAATTTAACCTTTTTGCTGGTTTTCTCCATTGCAGAATCTGCCTCCAGCAGGAGGGATACCTTCTCGTGAAGCGATACTTCAAATGGATCTCTAATGATAGAGGTTTTATAGTAACCATGTTCAACTGCCTTTTCCTTCGATAGTCGAACGGGCCTTTCCCTTGTAAGGGCACTGGCCTTGGCAATATCAATAGCCCTGCCCACCTGACGATGAATCTCCCTCTCATCGAGTTTGGAACTGCTGGCAAATCCCCATGCTCCATCACAAACCAGCCTGATTCCAAACCCCTGGGTCTCAGAATAATCAAGTTTTTCTACCCTTCCGTTCTTTACCAAGATCTCTTCCCGGCACTCAAAAGGGATTACCCTCACATCGGCATACTGGGCACCTTTTGACTCTGCCGCGTGCAGGGCCTTTTCAGTAAAGAGTCGTACTTCTTTCATACTTTCTCGCCCGCCCCTCTTGCCACTGCGAGTGAGGGGCCTCACTCAAACTTGCAACCTTCGAAGGTCGCGTGGAGACAAGAAAAACAGTGCTTCCTCACCGGTATATTCTCAGTCAGGGTCCTTTCGAAAGGTAGGCTCTGCCGGCCATCAAGAACCATGCCCCGAATCCCAAGAGAAAGAGACCGCAAAGGCGAATGATGAGTTGATAGGTTTTGTCTTTGAGAATTCTTTTTCCCCGACTGATGCCATAGGAGACAACGCTGTACCAGAGAAAATCAGCCGTAATGTGACCCACAAAGAAGATCCCGACTCCCAGAATACCCAGCTTTATGGCGGCTACCAGATATCCCAGGCCAATGGTAGCCCACCACAGGGTCCAGTAAGGGTTGGAAAGGCTGGCTAGGATGCCGGTCAAAATGGGATGAGGGGTTACTCGAGTCTCCGTCTGCGCTACGGTGAGTGAGAGGGTTCCCGCTTTCCGAACCATCTGCGTACCCATCAGAAGGAGGATGGTCCCGCCGACGAGCGCAATACTCCCCATAACCGGGGGCTTCTTCAGAAAAGGCCCCAGCCCCTGGACGATGGCCACCACCAGGGCCAGTTCAAGAAGTGCATGCCCCACCATCAGCAACGGTCCGGCCGTGAAACCACGACGCACCGATTCTGCTATGGTCACTGTTAAAACAGGACCAGGCATGAGGGCCCCGGAGAGAGCCAGTGAAAAAGACCCACCGAAAAGTATAGCCAATTCAATCATTGTCGAGTCATCTCTCCCCTCCCTGGTTTTATCCCGACAAAGCAATTCAATAAACCGTTACCTTCCTTTTGTCAAGACAAATAGTGACCGGAGTTTCCTGAGTTTCGAGTGCACCCCTTCGCCTCTTCGCTCACTGTTTCCCAGTCTGTCGCCCAAATCCCCTTTGGCTTTGTCGAAAACGTTTTTTGATAGTACAAGTCTTCGCAGGGCCGCTTCGAAGGGCGAATACTGCAAAGCAGAAATCTAAGGCTTGCTCCAGGCGATGTCAAAACTCCCCGCCTGTGGCGGGTCAGACAGCTGAAATCGCTCATCTTTCGCTTCGCCAAGATTTATTGGCAAAAAACCTTTTAATGACCGCTCAAAGGAGTTTGGGCAACAGCTTATTGCGCAGTGACCCTTTCGGGGTTCACCCTTGATGGGTACGCCACTACTCCAGCAAATTTCGCCG
>JBDRGH010000381.1:0-3077 GCA_043818015.1 Pseudomonadota bacterium | reverse complement strand
AGGTAATTCTTCATTTTTCAGGATCGACCACTTAAGTTTCAATATGCGTCGATAATATCAAGCGGAGCATCTACCGTACTTCGACCTATCGATTGTATACTGGTTTCAGCACCTAAGAATCTAGCAGATTATTTCCAACTTTTCAATCTTAAATTGGCAGGAGTTTCCTAACTTCTCACTGAACTCCTTTGCCTCTCGGCGAAATTCCTCGCTCTTCTGGCGGTACACTATTCAAAGAGTTTTAAAGGACTCCTTGAATTTTCTTGAAAAGGTTGATGGTTTTCGATAGACTGACTTCCGTTTTCCTCTTCGCCTTTCGGCAACGTGCACAATAATGTTGTAATTCGTGACCTTTATGGATCTTAAATACTCTGCAAGATATTCCGGGAAATATAGAAGCATTGTTTTCCTCATCGTACTACTCTCCATGATTTCTCTTGCTCCATCCTCCTCGAGAATCTGCATGGCAGGCGATCCATCTAAGGAGGGGGGCTCTCTAAACCCGGCAGCCTTTGGTATTATGATGGGATACGGGTTCAATTTCCACCCCGGAACCAAGGTTGACTATCTTCTTGTAATTCCGTCTTTGAGCTTTGATGTGACCGGGTACCTCGCGGAGAAGCAGAGCGAGAGTGGGTTTCACCTCGTCGTAGAGGCCCCTTTTGGAGTGACTACCCGGCCACAAGGTCGTCCAGCCTTAGGTCTAACCCCCCTTCTTCGCTATACCCCGCCCTCGTCCGGCAAACTCTCACCTTATTTTGAAGCCGGTATAGGGCTCTTTTACACCGATATCGAGGTTGAGGGGTTGGAATGGGACGTAAACTTTTCCCCACAGGTTGGATGTGGAATTACATATCCTATATCCCGGGGAACCTCCCTAAATCTCGCCGTCAGGTATCACCACTTATCTAACGCATACCTCGCCTCTGAGAACGTAAGTATCGACTCGGTATTCTTCATGATCGGGACAACCTTTCATATTGACTAAAGAAGCGGTATGGTCATTTGCTAACGGTAGCTTGCCTGCGTAACCCGGGGTTAGATCGTGCTCTTAGATCCGTTAACTATTTAGGAGTTTCCCGAGTTTTCGGTGAACCCCTCTGTCTCATGGCGAAGTTGGCTCCCGCAGTGGGGTACCCATCGAGGGTGAGCCCCGAAAGGGCCGTGTGGAATAAGCTATTGCCCAAACAGAAATAGTGAGGGCTTTTTCATAGCAAACCAAGTCTCATAGTCAATCCGCCATTAGACAGATCCAAAAAAAGCTTTGGACAAAGCGAAAAGGGATTTGGGCAATAGGCTGGGAAGCAGTCAGCGAAGGGATAGAGGGGTTCACTTACATAATGCCGGATTATTAATGAAATCACGGTGTTTCGAAAATACTGGCTGAGAAACTCGGCAAATTCCTATTAACTATTTTCCGTTAATTATTTTCTTGACACCAAAACCTCAGTTTGGATAAAATAGTCAGTTACGGGATTTTTGAGATGAATGTCTCACACGAAACAGCGGGCAGGGATCAAGATAAGCCCGAAAGGAGGTAACCAAAATGTTAGTACAAAAGAGAGAGACAATTTTGTCAATCCTGATCGTGGTCCTTTTAGCTCTGACTTTTTCGTTGGAGTACGGTTGCGGCGGCGGCTACGACGCAGAGAACGCCACAGGAACCAGAGCCATTGGCACGACGGATACAGCAGGTATCGCGTCACGAACGCTTCCTAAGAACTCTTATTTCGCAGCACTCGCCTCAAAAGTGCTTGCAGCCGCTACTAAGGAAGGGGATACAGGAGGTGATGCACAGTATGACGCGCTTCTCACGCCGCAGGGCTATTCCGTGGGTTTACAGAGGGTTCAGATGCTTCTCACCACTGATCCGTCAACCTCTCCCTCCTATACCGTCTTCGATACCGGAGATGTATCGAGCCCCAAGGTAGTCGATCTGGTGACTGGATATGAAGGGACTTTTGGAGAAAACGCTACGTATCCTGCAGCAGGGACCTATGATAGAGAACGGTATATCCTTGTCTACTGCGAATTGACCCTTCCGGCGGATGGGGTGGTGGGAACCTACAGACTGTACATGAGCACGGTGGGGTCATACCAGCGGGGTGACGTCCGGTACAATGATAACGGGACGTGGAAATGGATAGATTCGACTGACGGGAGCTATGATACGACCCGCCCGGCATCGCCTGTAGTATTGGACCTGAGCGGACAGCCTGATCCATACGAGGAAACAGTGAACCTCACGTCGTCCTTTACCGTTCCCGCCGATCCCACGGGACTGTACACGGTTACCGTTACCTTCGATGTTACCAATTGCTTCTTCTGGGATGATAGGGATGGTGACGGCCTCTTTGAGCCGGCTGGAGACGACTGGCAGACCGCCCCTAGCCTCGATACCTCGGGTTTTGATTTCTGGCCAGGCCCACCGGCCCAAACCGTCACGGTCACCCAGAGCTGATAGATTGAAAGCATGTTGAGATAAGACGCAAGAGGCAGTGCCACAGACAGACACTGCCTCCTGCGTCAGGCAATCAGTGGAGCATCTTAATGTTTCTTAGAGGGTACCAGACCAGTACCGCCTTTCCTTCGATACAATTTACAGGGATTGGGCCGAAGCTCCGGCTGTCGCGGCTGTCACCCCGGTTATCTCCCAGAAGGAATTCCTTTTCTTCTTCTATCTTTCTCTCCTCATACTTCTTGCTGACACCTTTGAGATAGAAACCATGATGCACATACCTCTCGCTATCAGATATCATTACTTATCTAACGCATACCTGGCATCTGAGAACGTACGTATCGACTCAGTATTCTTTGTGATCGGGACAACCCCTTTCATATTGACTAAAGAACGCGTACGTTCATTTAAGAACGGCAGTTTGGCTTCGTGATCCTGTTTCCTGCCCTGTGGCCGGTTGACTATTCTGGAGTTTCCCGAATTTATAGTGAACCCCTTTGTCTCTGGGCGAAATTTGCTGGAGCAGTGGGGTACCCACCTGCCTGTGCGTTGCCTGTCTGCCGTGCTGGCACAGGCAGGCACGCAGACAGGTCGGGGGTGAGCAGGAAGGGGAAAGCCA
>JBDRGH010000380.1:0-8514 GCA_043818015.1 Pseudomonadota bacterium | reverse complement strand
CGTTCAAGAAGGCTGGGAGGGACCTGGATGAGGACGGGTTCATAAGGGCTCTCGAAACTCTTCACAATTACGATACCGGTGGACTCCTTCCTCCTATCACGTTTACCTCGGAAAGCCATAGAGGAGCGAAGTCATCAAAGATTTACAGGGTGGACCCTGTGAAGAAACAGTACATTGGTGTAACCGGATGGAAGGAACTAGAGTAATTCCACCGTAGAACTCCTGAAGAAGGGGAGAAGTTACTTCTCCCCTTTTACGCCAATGCGTCACAACTACGGAACCCGATCCGCTTTTTATCCCTTTCCACTCTCTTCTCTGTCAGCGGGCAGGGTAGTTTAACGCTATAACTAATACAAAATTCAGGAAGATTCGCTTATGCAATTCTAGCCGCATATCTGTTTAACCTACAGTTTAGTTCTAACAGGGTCTTGTTTCACACACGTATCAACTGCTTACCCTCTAGCAACAACTACCTTCACGTTGCCTCCCCTTCATCTTCGAGTATCTCACTCTTCGAAACCAACCGCATTTCCTTGAAGCGACCCGCAGCCTCCCAACATAGCCCAAACGCAGCATTGCTCTGCTCAGCTAACGCGGCCGCCACGAATTTAACATATCCTCGGCAATTGATCACCTACCAGCATATCCAGAATTCTTGTACCACCGATCCTCGTCCTTAAGGAGACTCTGCCGTTCAGATCCGCTACTACCTCCCCTATAATTTCGCTTTCCCGTCCCAGGGGATTCTCTTTCATTCTCTTGAGCACCTCACTGGCACAATCCCTCCTAACTATCACCACGATCTTTCCCTCATTGGCCAGGTATAACGGGTCGAGGCCAAGGAGCTCACAAACCGCGTCTACCCCATCAGAAACCCGTATCTTCTCCTCTTCGACCATAATCCCCAGCTTGCTTCCTTCCACTATCTCATTCAAGGTGGTGCCCAGTCCGCCTCTTGTAGGATCCCTCATAAACCTTATTCCGTCTACCTCAAGGATCTCACTTACAAGCCGGTTTAAGGGTGCCAGATCACTCGTAACCTGAGAACGGAAAGGGAGTTCTTCCCTGGCTAAAAGTACCGAAACCTCATGCTCCCCCAAGCTGCCCGAAAGGATGACCCTGTCTCCAACCTCAATGCTCTTTATGGAGAGGTCCTTTTTCACTATCCCAACGCCGGACGTATTGATGTAAATCTTGTCGGCTGCCCCTTTCTCAACTACCTTGGTGTCGCCTGTAACTAAGAGTACGTTGGCAATCTCGGCCGCTTGAGCCATCGAAAGAACTACCGTTTCGAGAACCCCTTGATCTAATCCTTCCTCTATTATAAAACCACAGGAGATATACAAAGGCTCTGCTCCCATCACTGCAAGGTCATTCACTGTACCCCATACCGAAAGTTTTCCAATATCTCCTCCTGGAAAGAAGATTGGTTTTACCACATAGGAGTCAGTGGTGAAGGCAAGCTTTTTTCCCCCTATTTCGACTATTGCACCATCATCCTTTTCCGCAAGAAAAGGATTATTAAAACTCTTAAGGAACACCTCATCGATGAGCCTGTGAGATAGCCTTCCCCCACTGCCATGAGTCAGGAGTATCTTTCTATCCGTATTTATAATAGGCGGCACAAGTTCCCTCACTACTTACCATGCATGGACCCAGAGGAGAATAAGGAGTACAGTTTTCGCCAAAATGGGGGCATTGGTTTGGAACCTTCCGCCCCTTCAGTATCTCCCCACAGATGCAACCTTGATCTTCAACGGACGTCACCTCTTTCAAAGAAAACACCTCTTCGGCATCAAGTTCTCTGTAGTCATCCCTCAGGGCATAGCCACTCTTGGGTATTATCCCGAGACCCCTCCATTCGCTATCTACCTCGACAAACACGTCATTTAGTAAGACCAACGCCTTCGGGTTTCCATCATCCTTCACTACTCTTTTGTACTGGATCTCCACAGATGCCCTTCTCTCGTTGAGCTGGCAAAGGATCATGAAGATTCCTTGAAGGATGTCGAGGGGTTCAAATCCGCAGACGACCGAAGGAAGGCCATATTCCTTGGCTAGAAAGAGATACGGATTCACACCGATAATGGTACTCACATGGCCTGGAAGAATGAAGCCATCCACCTTCAGATCATCGTCTTCTGCCAATAATTTCAGGGCCGGGGGGATCCGTTTATGGGATGAAAAGAGGTAGAAATTGGAGATGCCCCTTTTCTTAGCCTCTCTTGCTGTTACGGCCACGGAGGGGGACGTGGTCTCAAAGCCAATAGCCAGGAATACTACCTTTTTATCCGGGTTCTTTTCGGCTATATTTAAGGCTTCAAGGGGTGAATAGATCACCGCTATCTTTTTGCCCTCTGCCCTATGCCGCTCCAGGCTCGAGTTTGAACCGGGAACCCGCACCATATCGCCGAAAGTGGCAACTATCACCCCTTCCCTCTCAGACAAGGCAATCGCCCCGTCGAGGTACGTAGCGGGCGTCACACATACTGGGCACCCAGGACCTGAAAGCAACCTTATAGACCGAGGAAGAAGGGTCCTGATCCCCGAGCGAAAGATAGCCATGGTATGAGTTCCACACACCTCCATAATAGTCACTTCGGAATCCCCCAAAACGGATTCCATCTTTTTCAGAAGTCCCAAACAAAGGTCCCGATCCCTGAACTCATCCACATACTTCATCGGGGATCAACTCCTTTATCAGGGAGAGGGTTTCCAGTGCTTCATTTTCATCGATCTTCGCAATAGCAAAACCAGCATGCACCAGGACGTAATCCCCAATAGATAGGCCATCCAGCAGGACAACGCTTACCTGAACCGTTGTCTCACCGATGGATACTACGGCCATCCCTTCGTCAATCTCTTCAACTTTGGCTGGGATACCAAGACACATTATTCCTCCAATCTCTTGAGCCCGACCAAGGCCTGTCCTAAAGACACCCCACCATCATTGGGTGGAACCTCATGGTGGGTGATAACCAGAAACCCATTTTTCTTTAATCTGTCCAGAGACAAACTCAACAATCTCATATTCTGAAAAACCCCACCGCTCAGGGCTACCGTATTTAAAGCGGTTCTCTCCCTTATCCGCTTGCATACATCGACAAGTATACCGGAAATCGTGTTGTGAAACCGCGCCGATATGAGAGCCTTCTCTCTTCCGGCCTTGAGGTCCTCTACTATACCCCCTATTACACCTCTGACCCTTATCCGTAAGGGTAGCGTATCAAGAATCTCAAACGGGTATTCCCCATCTTCCCGGTGAGAGGCGGCCATCTCCAGTTCTATTGCCGCCTGACCCTCATAGTTTATCCTCTCCTTTATACCCAGGATGGCCGACACTGCATCAAACAGTCTGCCCATGCTTGAGGTCAGGGGAGAATTCATTCCCTTTTCTATGATCTGCTTGAAGATATGGAGACTCTCCAAATCCCATGGCAAGTTCAACCCCTGAATCACCTTAAAGGCATCATCACCGAAAGTTTCCAAAAGGTAGACCCAACCCATCCGATAAGGCTCTTTAATGGCTTTTTCGCCCCCGGGCATAGGCACATAGTCCAGGTGTGCTGCCCTCTCAAACGAGCCGAAATCCCCTAAGAGAAACTCACCGCCCCATATACGATTATCCTCTCCATATCCTGTGCCATCAAATATTACCCCTATCGCCCTATCCCTTACACCATTCTCCCCAAGGCAGGAGGCAAGATGGGCATGGTGGTGTTGAACCCCCATCTTTTCCCCTTCCTGCGCCAAAGCGTATTTAGTCGAAAGATAATCCGGATGCAGGTCATGGCAAATCACCCTCGGTCTCATGCAAAAAAGCTTTTTGAAATGTTCTATCCCTTCCTCGAAGGAACGGAGGGTCTCCAGGTTATCCAAGTCCCCTATATGGTGGCTCAAAAAAGCCTGATGCCCCCTGGTAAGACAGAAGGTATTTTTTAGGTGCCCTCCACATGCCAGAACCTCACCACCTGAAAGAGGAAGGGTTATCGACAGGGGGACAAAGCCCCTTGATCTCCTTATGATCATGGGGGCACCATCAAGGATCCTGATTACACTATCATCTGTACGGTGCTGGATTCTTCTATTATGGAGTAAAAAATAGTCAGCAATTCTGGTCAACCTCGATAGGGCATCCGAATCCTGGTAGGCGATGGGTTCATCTGATACATTACCGCTCGTCATCACCAGAGGTCTCTTCACTTGATTTAGAATCAGGCAGTGGAGGGGAGAGTAGGGGAGCATAACCCCAAGGTACCTATTCCCTGGTGCCACTTCCTCTGAGATAAGGTTCGAATCTTCTCTCTTCCGTAAAAGGACTATCGGCCTCTTGGGATCCCTCAGTAAGGACTCTTCATCCCTTTCGAGATAGCAAAAGGACCTTATTATCTCGATTCCTTCTGTCATCAGGGCAAATGGCTTATCCTCCCGATATTTTCTACCCCGAAGCCTTGCCACCGCTTCCCTATTCGTAGCATCACAGGCAAGATGATATCCCCCGATACCCTTTATTGCAACAACAAGACCCTTAAGGATGAGATGGGCAACCTTCTCGATGATGTCAGAACAGTCCACCTTGCTTCCTATACAGTCAAGAAGCGATATGTTTGGTCCACATGCCGGACAGGCATTTGGTTGGGCATGAAATCTTCGGTTTGACGGGTCTTCATATTCAGTTCTGCAGGACGAGCACATGCCAAATTCCACCATGGTGGTGCTATCTCTATCATAAGGGACACCATTGATGATGGTAAACCTTGGACCACAGTTGGTACAGTTGATGAAGGGATAACGGTATCTCCTATCCTTAGGATCAAATAGTTCCGTCAAACACTCCCCACAGACAGAGATATCCGGGGAGACGGGAACAAACTGACCGTCTTCCTTGAGGCTTTCCCTTATCTCGAACCTACTGTCTCCCTTAAGGGGAAGCTTCGCTTGAACTTCTACCCTCTCTATGCGGGCGAGTATAGGGGGACGCTCCCTAATTTCACTTACAAATCTTTCGATGTCCTGACCACCACCTTCCGCCTCTATTTCTACCCCGCCGGAAGAGTTATACACCCATCCCGATAGACCATATTTGCGGGCCAGGTTATAGACAAACGGACGAAATCCTACGCCTTGAACTATCCCCTTAACCCTAATTGTAACCCGATTTAAATCCTCATACCGTGCAACCGTGCTCACTTCCACAGTCACCGTACCTCTCTGCTGTCCCAAATATCAGCTATTCTTCCTCAACTTTTCTAACCAGCCAGCTGTACCAACGGGGTAACCCGCTTTCAGTCTTGCAAGAAATTTCAAAGATATTCAAGTCAGGATTAATCTTCAGGGAATTCTGTTTCAGTCTCTCCAAATCACAATCACAGTAAGGTAAGAGATCGATTTTATTTATAATTAATACCTGCGATTCGTGAAACATGAGGGGATACTTCAACGGCTTATCATCACCCTCTGTTATACTTAACATCGTTATCTTCATATCTTCGCCTATCCTGAATTCCGCAGGGCAAACCAGATTTCCCACATTCTCGATAAAGAGCAGGTCAATCTTTGCCAGATCAAGTTTCCCGAGGGCCTGATGTACCATATTGCCGTCAAGATGACAGGCGCCACCTGTATTTATCTGGACAACATCAACCCCCTTTTTACGAATCCTTTCGGCATCCAATTCCGTCTGAATATCTCCCTCGATCACCCCGATCTTAACCTCATCTTTTAAAGCAGAAATGGTTTTTTCAAGGAGTGTTGTCTTGCCAGCCCCGGGAGAACTCATCAGGTTCAGGACAAAGATCCCGTTTTCCTTAAACAATAGCCTGTTTCCCTCAGCAATGGTATCATTGGCTGCCAAAATATCCTTTACAATCCGTACCTTCACCTAATAAGCCTCCAGCTCAACTACCTGTAATTCCCTCCCAGAAGTGATCTCCAATCTGTTCCCCATACACTCCGGACAAATGAAATCCCACCTATCTAAAGCGAAATCAATTTGGCAGGCGTGACACCTAAACCTTACGGGTACATAATCAATCTCTAAAGCTGAGCCTTCAGCCTTTGTGTCCCGGGTAAGAATCTCAAAGCAAAATCTCAGGGATGCCGGTTCAATCCCAGCCAGTCTGCCCACTCTAACCGTTACTTTAGTAGCTTTGGACAAATTATTACTGAGAAGCTCCTCGTTTACTATATCGAGAATATTCTGGGCAATGGATAGCTCGTGCATGCTCTTTCCTTCGCTTTCAGGTCCGCATCCTATGGGGTAGAAACTCAGGGGGAGCCAAAGGAAGGATGCAGGTAAAGTGGGTTCCCTCCCCTACCGTGCTCTTTACCTCGATACTTCCTCCCAATCGATCAATGACCTCCTTAACAATAACGAGCCCCAGCCCTGTCCCGCTTTCATCAATCGCCTTGGCATTCTCTGCTCTGAAGAATTCACCGAATAAGCGAGGAATATCCTCTTCGGATATTCCGATGCCCGTGTCGGAGATCTCAAACAGGACTTGATCTCCTCCCTTCATTGAGAGGTTAATACTGATTATCCCATTTTGAGGGGTGTATTTAACTGCATTGGAGATAAGGTTGGTAAAGATTTCATCGAGCAGTTCCTGGTTCCCGATCATAATATTCCCTGTTTCTTCAATCGCTACCTTGAACTCTATCCCTTTCTCAATAGCCTGGGCCTGGTATAACTCGACTACCTGTTTCAGTATCTTCGATGGGTTCAAACCGAGGAATTTCGTTCTCTTAATGGCCTTAATATCCTGATCGAACTTCAGAATATCGTTTATGAGGTTACCCAGGAGTTCTGCCCTCCTGTCGGTCCGTGTCAGGAGCTGTCTCTGCTCGTCGGTTAACCCTCCCACATAGCCCCCCGTAACGGTCTTCAGCATGCTTCTAATCGCATTCAGGGGGGAACGAATCTGGTGAACGGCCTTCCTGGTAAACCAGGATCTTGCGAGGCTTGACTGGACGTTTGCGATGGCCAGCGCTGTGAGATCTGTCATCAGGGAGAAAAATTTAATATCTTCTTCACCGAATCGGTATGTCTTCTCACTGTAGACACAGAAGACCCCGGTAGAGTCTTCTTCTGCCCGAAGCGGTAAACACAGCATTGAAGCAATCCCTTCTCGCCGAATATCTTCCGGATACTGAAAGTAGTCTTTCTCGTCAATATCACCAATCGTATAAGGTGACCCCTCGATTATTCTGAGGTTGATAGGACTCTTCTCGAGGTCTATGCTTTCTTTAGATCTGTAGTCCCTGCTGAGTCCGTATACCGAAACGAACCGAAGCGTCCTCTTATCATCGTTCAAAAGCTTGATAGAACAACCCTTAACCCCCATAATCTTCGTTGCATATCGGGTTGCTGAGTCCATAAGCTCTTTGAGGTCATAGTGGGAATCCATTTCCTTGACCATCTCATAGAGAGCGGTTAACTTGGTATTAGACAAATCGAGTTGGTGGGAAACGTCAAGCAGGCTCCTGGCCTTGACTCTCAGGGATACCTTGACAGAGGTAATGAGAAAAGTAGAAATCAAAATGGCGACGGCAAATGTCAGGTATGGGACAAAGATATCAGCAAATCCATAGCGATAAGGCAACACGGAACCTCGGAACAAGATGGGCTGAGGGGGAAGCAGCCCCGAGCCTCCTGAGGCAATGAGGCCTCCCATTGCCACAATAACCAGTACCCCATATAAAAAGCAACTGAGCGGTGGGAGAAGTATCCCCGCCAGGATGATATGAAAGATAAAGAAAATCAAAAGCGGGCTGTAAATACCCCCTGTGAAATAAATCAACAGATACAGGCTCAGAAGGTCCAAGGAGATCTGGGTGTGGGCAAAGATGGTGAAGGGCCTGACCTCCCCCGGCCTGAACGTTTCCAACCGCTTCCCTATATAAAGGAATATTGTATTATAGAAGATGATGAAGAGAAGGATAACGTTTACGGGGAGGATAGGTAGGTCCTGGCCCAGGAGGTACGCTACCCAACTTATGGTAATAGCCGATCCTGCCCCTATCCACCTGAGGTGGATGAACCAGAAGACCCGCTCCTTGAGTTCTTGCCTGAAGAAAAGCTGCTCCTTGACCAGGTCATATCCAATTTTCATGAAGATCAGTCCCTTCTTTACTCTTTACTTACCTCTTTGAGAAGGGCCTGGATTGTTGAAAGTAATACTTCAGGATCTATTGGCTTTTCAAAAACATGTGAAACGGGCCAACTTTCGCCCAATATATGCTGGAACCTTTCGGGACCCTCTTCAGCCATCTTTCGAGTAAAGCCCGTTACCATAACGATGGGTATATTCGTGTACTGGGGATCATCCCTGAGCTTAAACGCGAGATCAAACCCTTCGGTATCAGTACTCATCATGACGTCCAGGATGATGAGATCGGGTGCCTTTTCCTTAATCCTGGTATACCCTTCCTTTCCATTATAAGCACATCTCACCGAATAATCTTTGCTTTCCAGGATGATGCGGATGGAGTTGACTACATCCCTGTCATCCTCGA
>JBDRGH010000379.1:0-3278 GCA_043818015.1 Pseudomonadota bacterium | reverse complement strand
TAGCTCATTGGCATAGAGGAGGTTTATCCCCTGCATGCCAATGAGATCTTATCGTCTGTGGGGGCGATAGAGGCAACTCAATTTTGCCGGGAGGTGAGTCTAATGGGTGCGAAGTTATATGCAGGGGTTGATGTGGGGGCTGCAACCGCCAAGACGGTTATCTTCTCGGATGGTAAAATCCTGGGATTTAAGGTGATCCCCACGGGTCACAGCATTTCTCTGGCGGCAGCGGAGGCAACGAGATTGGCATTGGAGGATGCAGGGATAGAAGTCAATGGTGACCAATTTAATGAGATCTTTGACTATGTTATCTCTACTGGATATGGCCGAAACGGGGTGGTGTTTTCAAGCAAAGCAATAACCGAGATCATGTGTCATGCCAGAGGTGCCTATTTTCTTCTTCCCAAGACCAGGACTATCATCGACATAGGTGGGCAGGATAGTAAGGCCATAGGCCTGGATGAAGACGGAAATGTCTCCAATTTCGTTATGAATGACAAGTGTGCTGCTGGTACCGGGAGATTTCTCGAGGTTATGGCGGAGGTCCTCGGTGTAAAGTTAGAGAAGTTGGGCGAGGAGGCCCTGACGAGTAAGAACCCATGTACGGTCAGTACTACCTGTACGATCTTTGCTGAATCGGAGATGGTCTCGTTGCGTGCTGAGGGCAGGAAGAGAGAGGATCTGGTCGCAGGTATAGTGAGATCTGTGGCTTCTCGGGTATCGATAATGGGAAGAACCGTGGGATTTGAGGACGACGTTGTATTTACCGGTGGGGTGGCTAAAAACATAGGTGTTAAGGCGGCATTGGAGCACGAGATTGGCAAAAATATAATTGTGAACGATGAGCCGCAGATCATGGGGGCTTTGGGGAGCTGCTATATTTGCCGCAGAAATGAAACATTGAATCGATTTAGCCTTTGACTGTTTGTTGCGCCAATGAATCATGAATTGGTCTCAAAGAGGAACCATCGATAGATTTCGGCGCTAGTCATTACAGAGCTCAACGGGATTAATGGGGTACGAATGTACCCTCCGCTATTTTTGGCGAAATACAGAGGAGCTGCCCTCCTGCCGTTTATTCTCGGATCATTATAGAAGGTTCTGCGAGCCGCCAAAACTTAACCGATTCGATTGTGTAAAACTCCCTTCCCCACAGATAAATCGGGTGATTGGGGGAAAATATCCACCTATCTCCTTTCATTGAAATGCCCTCTTTTCAATTTGCCATCCCGTTTTCAGTACAGAGTAATTTAGAAAGGAAAAACAAGTAGCTGTAGATTGGAGAAAGGATTATGGCCGAGCTGGACAAGATTATTGATGGTTGCACTGAGTGCGGGATCTGTTTGGAAGATTGTGAGTTCTTGTCAAAGTACTGTGAGAGCCCTAAAGAGCTGGCAGAACAATTGGATTCAGGTTACTTTAGAGAAAAGCCCATGATTCCTTATTCTTGCAGTCTTTGCGATCTCTGTGAAGTTGTCTGTCCTGAGGAGCTGAACATGGGCAGGATGTGCTTGGAGATTCGGGAGAAGATGGTGGAGCAGGGATTGGGGCCTCTTCGTTCCCACAAATTGGTAGAGCGTGACCAGGAATGGGTCAATTCGGAATCGTTTGCTCTAGCCCTACCTGATCCAGCCACCGGGGAGTGCCACCGTGTCTTCTTCCCGGGCTGTAACCTGGCAGGCTATTCTCCTTCTTTGGTGCTTCAAACGTACGACTATATTCGTGATAGGCTTCCTGGTACCGGAATAATACTCGGGTGCTGTGGCTCACCCACCAAAGGACTGGGAGATCGATCGCAGTTTGTGGCCATACTAAGACGACTGGAGTCGAAGGTGGAAAACATGGGCTGTTCTGAAATGATTCTTGTATGCCCTCACTGTATTTCCAGCCTCAAGTCATTCGGCGTTGGGTTTCATATTCGGTCTCTCTACGAAGTGCTGGCGGAGATAGGTCTTCCTCAGAATATAGAGAAGGACCAACGGATCTTTAGCCTCCATGATTCTTGTAAAGCGAGATGGGAAAAAGAACTGCAAGAGGCTGTGCGCACTTTGGTATCAATGTTAGGCCACCAGGTAGATGAGATGGAGTATTCGAGGGAAAAGGCCCGTTGCTGTGGAGTAGGGGGTTCGGTTCCTTTTGTGAACAGCAACCTGTCGGGTAGCATGACGAATCGGAGAGCAGGGGAGGCTCATCATGACATCCTGACCTATTGTGCCAGTTGCCGCGAGGCCTTTGCGCGGAAGAAAGCATCGCTTCATATTTTGGACTTGATTTTCAACCCGAATTGGAACGAGGACAGGCTCAAACCACCGAATGGGCTGGGAACAAAGAAACAAAATCAGGCAGCGCTCAGATCCTCGTTGGACGAAAGGAAGAAATAATTATTGAGGAGGTTTCATTATGTCTGTTGAATCCTACGAAACCATTGAGCTTCAAGTGAGCGATCAGGTAGCGGAACTGTTGGAGTCAAGGAAGATAATGCACGATGAGATAAGGATGGTCATCCATAACGCTGAAACGAAGGGGGAGAAACTCTACCAGCAGGGGTCTGACGACTTCCTGGCAAGGCTTCGAATTGCTAACGTCACGTTTTATGTAAAGTATGCTGCGGCTGGAGGGGGTACCTATACAGTACAGACAGCGTATTCCCATAGAACTGAACTAACGGAGGAGTAACAATGGAGGAATGGTACTGCTTTCGGTGTAAGGAGAAGATGGAAGCAAAAGAGGTGCAGTCTGTTTACATGGAGATATCGAACTTCATTGATGGTTTGAAGTGCCCCACGTGTGGAGCGACCTACTTGACTGAAGAGATCGTCGTTGAGACAGTGAGCAAAGGAGAAGAGGATATAGAGGCAAAGATGGGGTAATAACCCTCTTGCCAAATATTACGCGAGTTAACTCCTATGTCTAAAGACGGTTCCACGAAAATAAAGAGATTTACTACCGGGTTGTACGAATCTGGCCCTATGAATGAGGCCTTGGGAGATACCTTTCGGCCCGGCGGGTTGGCTTTAACAGAGAGGTTGGCTGAACTCGCGGGCTTGCACGGTGGAGCTCTTGTCCTGGAGATTGCATGCGGCAAGGGAGCGACCTCGTGCTTCTTGTCAGAGAAGTACGGTTGCCGGGTTGTGGGCGTCGATCTTTCTTTGAAATTGATCTCCCTGGCACAGAAGAGGCCTGGAAGCAATGGATTACCGGTTCAGGTCGGCTTTCTGGTAGGGGACGGGGAAGTGCTACCTTTCAAGAATTCAGTGTTCGATGTGGTCATAAGTGAG
>JBDRGH010000378.1:0-3213 GCA_043818015.1 Pseudomonadota bacterium | reverse complement strand
TGGAGGGGGATGCTAAGGTCATTTACACTGGACGATTGTGGAAAGAAGCGGTAACAAACTAGAGGGGAGCGAACAATCTATGGACAGCGTACCGAAGGAAGAATTGGACGTGAGAACGACCCGGTTACAGAGAGCTATGCGGGAAAAAGATCTGGATGCGGCATTCATCATCCATAGGGCTGATCTATTCTACTTCGCGGGAACAAGCCAGTCTTCGGTACTCTGTATCCCCGCCGAAGGTTCTCCCGTGTTAATGGTAAGGAAAAGCTTCGACCGGGCCCGTAAAGAATCGGTGCTACAGAACATCGTATATCTTCCGTCTTATAGAGATTTGCCGCACCTACTCAGGGATCACAAGATTACGAATCTGAACCATATCGGTATGGAATTCGATGTTATACCCGTGTCCCTCTTTTTTACCTACCAGAGGATCTTCCCGAAGGTCAGATTTGAAGACATATCAACGGCCATCAAAGATCTCAGAATGACTAAATCAGCTTACGAGATCGACTGTATGCGTGAGGCTGGCAAGATATCCGATGCAATTCTGAAAGAGGCGAAAGATGAATTGAAAGTGGGACGAACGGAAGTGGACATTGCCTCCCGGATTTCCAGCATAGCTTTCAGACTGGGATCCCAAGGAGAGGCCATCAGTCGAGCGTGGAACCAGCGACCATGTCCCCTTCCCTTTGTTCTTTCGGGAGAAAATGGGGCTGTGGCATCGTGCACCGATGGCCCATTCGGGGGTAGAGGCATAAACTCTCTTGCTCCCGTCGGCTCATCTCACAAGAAAATAGAGGCACACGAGCCAATTGTGCTCGACATCGGGGCAACATACAACGGCTATATGGCAGATGTGACTCGAACGTTCTCGATAGGTGAGATTAGTTCGCCTCTTTGCAACGCATATGAGGCGACCCTCAAGATAGAAGAAGAGTTGATAAAAGAACTGGTCCCCGGTAAAACGTGTTCAGAACTCTACCAGATGGCCGAAGAAATGGCGAAAAGCCTTGGATACGGTGATAACTTCATGGGATACGGGAAGGACAGGGTTCGGTTTGTGGGCCACGGGCTAGGCCTGGAGGTGGACGAACTTCCGGTATTTGCCGAGGGATTTGATATGCCCCTTGAGGAAGGAATGACGGTGGCTGTTGAACCCAAGCTTATCTTTCCAGGCCTTGGGGCTGTTGGTATCGAAAATACCTGGCTGATTAAGAGGGACGATCCAGAGCCTTTAACGGTGATGGATGGCGCCTTGTGTATCATATAGGTTGAGGAGAAAAAGAAATGGTAAAGTCCATTGTCGTTGGGGCTGCCGGTAGAATGGGTGGCAGGGTAATAAATGCGATATGTGAAGCCGACGGTATTGAACTTATCGGTGCGGTGGAGTGCAAGAACCACCCGGGGACAGGTAAAGACATAGGTGAAATTGCTGGCTTGGGAAAATTAAACGTAGAGCTAAAGGATGATCTTGGGACCCTCATCGATCTGGCTGACGTAGTCATAGATTTCACGAACCACAGTGCATCTCTAACCCATCTGAGGACTGCCAGTCAGAACCACAAGCCAATAGTGATAGGGAGCACTGGCTTTTCGGCGGAAGAGATGGACGAGGTCAAGAGATTATCGACGGTCACTAAATGTGTTCTCTCCCCAAATATGAGCGTAGGAGTTAATCTGATCTTTAAGGTAATCAGGGATGTCTCGAGGGTCTTGGGGGACGACTATGACATCGAGATCGTCGAGGCTCACCACAGATTCAAGAAAGACTCACCCAGCGGAACGGCTATCAGGATGGCTCAAATAATTGCCCAGAGCCTGAAGAGAGATCTTGATGAGGTAGGGATTTACGGACGAAAGGGCATGATCGGAGAGCGAACACAAAAAGAGATTGGGATTCAAGCCGTCAGGGCAGGAGACATCGTTGGGGATCATACAGTCATCTTCGGGGGATTAGGCGAAAGGCTAGAGATCACCCACAGGGCACACAGCAGGGATAACTTCGCACGGGGGGCAGTCAGGGCCGCAAAGTGGGTGGTTAACCAAGAAAATGGACTCTACGATATGCAGGATGTCCTGGGGTTAAGATGAGGTTCGTCAGGTTTCTGAGTGGAGGAGTTGCAAAGCATGGTATCGTAGAGGGGGATTTGGTCTACGAGATCCAGGGAAGTATCTATGAAACATATTCGCTGTCTAAGAGGAATTCCCGACTCGGTGAGGTAAAGATACTGCCCCCTTCTGAGCCCTCAAAGATAGTAGCCGTTGGACTGAACTATCGAGATCATGCTGAGGAAGTTGAAAAAAAACTTCCGGAAGAACCAATGATATTTTTGAAACCGACCACTTCCACTGTTGCACATGGAGATGCCATAATCTATCCCAAATGTTCCAACAGGTTAGATTATGAGGCAGAATTGGCATTGGTAATTAAGAGGAAGATAAAGAATATAGGGAAAGATGATGTCCGGGATGTTATCCTCGGGTACACCTGCTTCAATGATGTTACTGCTCGGGATATTCAGTCGAGACCGGGGCAGTTCACCAGGTCGAAGGCATTCGACACGTTCTCTCCAATGGGCCCTTTCGTGGTCACCGATATTGATCCGAGTAGTCTCGACATAAGGTCTCTTCTGAACGGTGAGTTACGACAATCATCGAATACCAGGCACCTTATTTTTTCTGTACCCCATTTGGTGAACTTCATATCGGAGGTTATGACGCTCCTCCCGGGGGATGTCATCGCTACCGGTACCCCTTCCGGGATTGGGCCGATGAATGCGGGGGATCAGATTGAGATTGTCATCGAGGGAATAGGCACCCTAAGAAATTACGTACTCGCAGAATAGGAGCTAGAATTTCGAAGACCTATAGAAAGTTTCAGACACGAGGAGGCATCCATTCAATGTTCAAAGTAGAAAAGGCCGACCGGGTAAAAGAGCTGCCGCCTTACCTCTTTGCAGCGATCGATAAGATGAAGGCCGAACAAATGGCTAAGGGGGTAGATATCATCGATCTTAGCATCGGCGATCCTGACATGCCTACCCCACCAAATATCATAGCCAGCATGAAAAAGGCACTCGACGACAAGAGGAACCACAGGTATCCTTCTTATGAGGGGATGATTCAATTCAGAAGGGCTGTAGCCAATTGGTATAAGAGGAGATTTAACGTAGATCTCGACCCTGGTACACAAGTCCTATCTTTAATCGGATC
>JBDRGH010000377.1:0-2126 GCA_043818015.1 Pseudomonadota bacterium | reverse complement strand
TAAGGGCTACCCTGACAATGTCAAAAGAGAAGAAGAGGAATACCTATTACTTGATTTCACGGAACCAATGAAAACAAGAATGCGTGAAGAGAGCAAGTGGGCGATCGGACTTCTCATGCCCGGTAAGTTGGTTCTTTGCCATAGTCTTTTCGGTGAGGAAACGATAACTCCAGAGTGGAAAATTATTCCTCGGATGCTTGATATGGACAATGTTTCGCGTTATGTGTGTTTTATGGATGATAGTGGCATAATCACGGTGCGATTTTGGGAGAGAGACGCCACGAGCTCTTTTATTGAATGGTTGGGGCTACCACATAAGCAAGCATTCTTATTTGGGGGCAGATATCGAATCTAATCTGAAGTTGACGGAGTTACTGTTGAACTTCAATTAACCGAAGAGGAAATTGAAGGATGGCTCGACAGTCATGCCGAATTGAGGCAAGGAACAGTAAAGTTTTCAAAGCCAATCGAGGTCCTCAATGTAAGGGAAATAATAGCAGGGCGGAAGAGATATGCAAGTCCCCAAGACTTTATACAAGATTTTAAAGCACAAAGCTATGGGATCGCCCGTTATCAGAAAGAATATGAAAAGATAAATAGTGGGTATTTGCCTCTCCTATTCAAATACTATGACGAAAAGACACGGGTAGTAAAGAAAGAAGGGGAAGAAGAGGTTACCGTCGTAACAAAAGCTATTCCTCAGTTTGACATACTTTTCATAAATGAACATATAGAGTTCAGGGAAAGCTATCTTTCAGATTTGGTCAAGAGATTTATTAACGGCGAACTGATAGAGGTTTGCCATGCGGGCCTGAAATTCAAAGAGCCCCCCAATATTATTGGAAATATGAAAATCTATAATGAGATTCGATTAGGTAATCTAACACAGCGAATGGTAGATTATTATAATGACATCAATCTTCAGGACAGAAATCTCTCCAGGCTTATAGAGTGTGCCATCTTTAAGAGATTGGCTGAGACTAATAGTGGATTACCTATTTGCCATTTTTTTGGTCGAGCATTCGAGGAACTCAGCCAGATGGTCTCTCAAAAGGAAAAATGGTCAAAGTTAGAGGATGGGTTTTTGGAATACAAATCGGGAGATTTCTTTACCGGCAAAAATGAAGAAATTATAGCGAAGCTAAGTGAGGACGTCCAGAGTAAACTCAAAAAGTCTTTATTCAAAATCTATTTCGTCGGAGTCGAGGATAACGGGGTTGTAAATCCTCTTTCGCTCTCGAGGTGGAAGAGCGATAGGATCGAAGCGATAAGGAAGGGGCTTGAGGAGACGCTGAGCCCTATCAATATTTTTCTGTGTCAAATGACTGAAGGAGACGGAGTAATCTTTCTTCTGGCAGCTAAACTTTAAGATACTTCTCTAACTAAATTCCCCTTCCCTCTTATTAAGGGGAAGGGTGGATACAGGGGATTGAGTTTGTAATGTTCTTACTCTAGGTAGTCCTTTAGTTTGCGGCTGCGGCTGGGGTGGCGTAGCTTGCGGAGTGCCTTGGCTTCAATTTGGCGAATCCGCTCTCTGGTGACGTTAAACTCCTGTCCTACTTCCTCCAGGGTGCGGCTTCGCCCATCCTCAAGGCCAAATCTCAGTACCAGCACTCGCTGTTCACGGGGAGTAAGGTTGGACAGCACCTCATCGATTTGTTCCTTGAGTAATTGTTTGGAGGCGGCATCAACTGGAGGTAAAGCATTACGGTCTTCTATAAAGTCACTCAGATGGCAGATGGACAACTGTGCCGATACACAAAGGTAAAGACTTAGGGAAAGGCATCTTGAGGAAAATCCTTAAAGATGCCAGAATCTCTGTAGATGAATTTGAGAAGCTGCGCTAAGATTGAGGTAGCAACAGCTTTTTGAGTAACTCACGCAGTCTGGGTACTAAATCAAGTCTTAAAAAGTTCGATATGTGTCCCGAGTCCCCAGCCAATTATTTGACTATAGGATTGCATAGGTAGTAATATCTGTTTCTGTGTGGCGCATTCGTCTAGGGGTTTAGGACACCTCCCTCTCAAGGAGGAGATCACCGGTTCGAATCCGGTATGCGCTACCAAAGTAGGTTTTACCCCTTGTTTCGAAGCTAAATCAGCCGGACAGGGGGTTTGTTTTATGAG